>CACYBU010000013.1 GCA_902772665.1 uncultured Methanobrevibacter sp.
GCTATAGAAAGTAAGGAACCTATTCCTATTTTTGGAAAGTCTAATGAATCATTAATTCTTCCGGATAATTTATTTATTGTTGGTACTGTTAATGTTGATGAAACAACATATATGTTCTCTCCAAAAGTGTTAGATAGGGCTAACACCATTGAGTTTGATACATTATCTGTATCTGATTATATTAATTCAAATTTGGCCGAGGATGATTTTGAAGGGGATATTAATTATCTTCAGTCTCCGTTAGTTGATTCTGATATTTCAAATTTAAATATTGTCGATTTAAAGGAAATTTTATCTAAAATTTCATGCGATGGTGAAAATTTATTAGAAGTTTTAACTAATGAACTCAATTCTTTCCAATCAAAACTCAAACCTGCAGGGTTTGATTTTGGATTTAGGGTTATAAACGAGATTCTGAGATTCATGGTTGTTGCATGGAGATATGAAAATTCACCGGATAATTGGGATAATTGGCAGAGATATTTTGATGCTCAAATTAAGCAAAAGATTCTCCCTAAACTTCATGGTTCTCAAAAAGCTATTGGTAATGTATTGAATGACTTATTTAATTTATGTTTGGTTAATTCAGAGAATAATGAACAAGCAAGATTATTTGAAGTATCTGAAAATAACTGTAAATATTATACTTCAGCTTTAAAACTTCAAAATATGGCTAAAGTGTTGTCTGATCAAAGATATGTTTCATTTATTAATTAGATTTCAATGATTGAACAAAAAGTTACTATTCATTTAAAGGACATTGGAACTTTAACTATTAGTTCTATTGATTATAGGGATGATGAGGAATCATTTCATCAAATATCTGATATATTGGTTTTAGAAAATATTGGGTTAGTTGATGAAGTTGATAATTTAACACCTATTCAATATTATAATAAAGAATCTTCTCAATTTGCACATCTTATGCTTTTAGAAGAAACGGAATATCAGATTTTATTTGAATCAGATGATGTTAATGCTACTTATGATGTTTTATATTCATTAAATAAGATTAATAAAAGTCATTTTAAAAAGTTTAGATTTGATTTGGGAGATAATAATCAATTTAGACTTGCTGGAACATTGAACTTTAGAAGTTATGTTGGCAAATCATTTTTAGATGTCAAAAAAGATAATATAAAATCTGTTTCTATTCCTATTGAAGTCAGGTCTAAAAAAATTGATTATTTTAACCAATATTCGGCAATGATTGCAGATTTATCACATCATGCTTTAAGTTTAATTTTTGAAGTTAATTCGTCTTTATATCAAGAGTTTGAGTTAGGTGATGGAGAAAAATTAACTTATTATGAAGATTTCATGTTTTTAGAATATTTATTCCGGCAGGATAATTTACCTTCTGTTTTCGAGTATTTATCAAAAAATTTACATTCTCAGTTGATAAATCATGAAGAAAGTATTCCAGTTTCTTTAGCTAATAATTTAAACTCAACTTCTTTAAATAATATTGTTTCAAGACCTAATAAGTTATTTAAAACTGATTCATCAATTAAAATGGCTGAAAAATTAAATGGTCATTTGCCTTATACAATTAATCAGACAAAACATGAAGATTCAATCGACACTCCTGAAAATCAATTTTTAAAATATTTCTTTGAAATGCTTCAAAATTTAGTTGAGAAATTATTGTCTAGTTCTAAAAAAGGTTATATTCAGGACAAATTAAATTATTTCAGTGAAGAAGTTAGTTATTACTTGTCTTCTAAATTTTTCAATCATATATCAACAATGGAATACGTACCATTTAATTCACAGGTTTTGCAGAAAAAAGAAGGGTATAGGGATATTTTTCAATATTTCTTGATGTTGGAATTTTCATTCAAATTAAGTTGGAATGAATTAAGCGATAAATTTAAAGGATTTGAAAAGAGATTGTCAGAATTATATGAATATTGGTGTTATTTTGAAATTTTAAAAGTTTTAAATGATTTAAGCATTAATAAAATTAATTTTGAAGATGTTTTTGAAGTAAATAAAACTAATTGGAAAGTTAATGTTATCAAGGGTAAACGTTCGTCTAAAAAATTCAAATTAAATGTTCGTGGGCATAAAGTTAATATAGAATTGTTTTATAACTTGACATTTTCAGATAAATCAGATTACCGTTCATATTCTCTTGCTTTTAAACCAGATTATACATTGTTAATTACCACTCCTGTAAACCAACATTTTATTCATTTCGATGCGAAATATCGCTCTGAATTGGAAATCATTAATTTTTATGAAAAAATCGGTGAAAAATCCAATTCTGAAATTGAAAAAGAAATTGATAAAAGAGATTCTCTTGAAGAAAAAGAGTATGTTTTTAAAGATGCAGAC
>CACYBU010000014.1 GCA_902772665.1 uncultured Methanobrevibacter sp.
GGCAGGCAATTCCGCACCAGCAAGGAATGTGAATCCTTCCTGCATTAAGCTAATACCAGGTCCTGATGAGGAGGTCATTACTCTGTGACCAGTACCTGATGCACCGTAAACCATATTGATTGATGCCTCTTCACTTTCAGCCTGAACAAAGTTTCTTCCAACCATCGGGAAGTATTTTGATGCTTCGTGTAAAATTTCGCTTGCAGGAGTAATTGGGTATCCAAAAAAACAATCACATCCTGCATACATCGCACCAATGACAACGGCAGTATTTCCTTTTACCATTTGATTACTCATTTATTTTCCCCCTTGACCGGCTACTTTTGCCTTAATCATTTTTGCAACTGCATCATTTTTTATATTTTTCAATTGATGCACTTCAAGTGCCAACGGTTCTGGACAGGTAAAGTAACAGTCTTTACATCCTGTACATCCCTCACCACTATAATAAGCGAACTGGTAGCCTGCATTATTCATTTCATCACTAAGTAAAATTGCATTTTGAGGGCATCCGACAATACATCGTCGGCATCCTTTGCAAATTTCCTTATTTATAACTGGATAAGATATCTCTTTTGTCATTTACATCATCTAATTAATTTTTATTATCATTTTCTCTGATTTCAACTCTTTTTATTTTACCACTGATTGTTTCTGGAAGTTCATCAACATATTCAATCATCCTAGGGTATTTATAAGGTGCTGTAACATTTTTAACATGATTTTGAATGTCTTTAGTTAAAGAAGCAGAGGGTTCAAAGCCCTGTTGCAAAACAATAGTTGCTTTAACGATTTGACCTCTTTCTTCATCGGGATAACCGGTAATTGCACAATTTGCCACTGCTTTGTGTGATAAAACGGCACTCTCCACTTCATAAGGTCCGATACGATAACCTGAAGATTTGATTATATCATCGTTTCTTCCAACAAAGCGGATATATCCGTCTTCATCTTTCCATGCGGTATCGCCGCAATGATAATATCCATCATGAACTTGCTGTGCCTGTTTGACGGGATCTTTGTAATATTCTTTAAATAAACCAGGTGTCGGACCGTTACTTATATCAAAACAGAGTTCTCCTTTCTCACCGATATCGACGGGATTATCGTTTTTATCCAGTAATTTTAAATTATAAAGAGGAGATGGTTTACCGAGATAACCTACTTTGGCATCCAGCCAGATAAATGTTCCAATTGATAAAGTGGTTTCTGTTTGTCCAAATCCTTCTTTAATCCTTAAACCTGATAAATCATAGAATCTGTCAGATACTTCAGGCGGAAGAGGTTCACCGGCTGTTGCGACATATTTTAAATTTGAAAAGTCATAACCTTCGATATTTTCCTTAATGATAAACCGGTAAACTGTTGGAGGTGCGCAGAAAGTATCCACTTTGTTTTCTATAATTTTTTCAAGTAGTTTAAGACCGTTAAACCTCACATAATCATAAATAAAGATTGAAGTCCCTGCAATCCATTGACCATACAGATTTCCCCAAACGGCTTTTCCCCAACCTGTATCTGATGCAGTGTGGTGAACTCCGTCTTCAACAACATTCTGCCAGTATTTGGCAGTTGGGATGTGGCCTAATGCATATGTATGTCTGTGCGCAACCATTTTGGGAAGTCCGCTGGTTCCTGAGGTGAAATATATTAAAAACACTTCATCCGCCATTGGATTATCTTCGCCATCAGGTCTTTCATAAACTGGACTTTCATCTTCAATTGCCTTGTTAAAGTTAATCCATCCATCTCTGTCAGTTTTGATTACAAGTTTTTGCAAATCCCAGTCAAGCTCTTTTTCGGCTTCTTCATAATCAGGTAACAATGAATCCTCTTCAACTGTGATGACTGCTTTAACTTCAGCATTTTTTAATCTGAAATCAATATCATGAAGTTTCAACATGTGTGTGGCGGGAATGGCCACTGCACCAAGTTTATGTAATGCAACCATGCAGAACCACCATTCGTATCTGCTTTTTAATGTTAGCATTACCTTATCGCCTTTTTTAATTCCTAATCTTTTCAATAAGTTAACTGTCTTATTGGATTTTTCTTTAATGTCCTTAAATGTAAATGTGTGTTTTTCATTATCATCTGTCCAGATTAAAGCTATTTTATCCGGATCTATTTTGGCATATTTGTCAACCACGTCAAATCCAAAATTAAAGTCATCGTCATATGTTAATTTGAAATTTTTAAAAAAATCTTCATATGAGTTAAAATCAACTCTTTCTACAAAATCTCCTATTATTGATGTCATTAAAATTACTCCTGTAAATATTATATGATTACTGCTAAAAATTTAGCGGGTTTACCGTTAAGTGCTACCATTGCATGTCTGTGTGTTGAATCGAAAAAGATTGAATCTCCTTCATTTAACACGATTTCATTGTTGTGTATATAAATCTTTAAGGATCCTTCAAGGACATAGTTAAACTCCTGTCCAGGGTGTGAATTTAGTGAAGGAACAGGATTTTTTTCAGGGTCTACTACAACAAGGAATGTTTCGGCTTTTTTATTGATGAATTTTGTACAAAGATTTTGATGTGTGTATTCTTTTCTTCTGTCAACTGAAACACCCTTGTCTGCACGGGTAACGTCAAATATACTCATTCTGCTCTCTTCACCGGTTAACAATAATCCTAAATCAACTTTAAAAATATGTGCAAGTTCATATAAAAAGCTTGCAGGAATGTCTATTTCAGCATTTTCATATTGGATGTATGTCTCTTCGCTAATATTTAAGTTTTCTGCGATTTCTTTGATGGTAATATCTGATAATTCTCTTAATTCTCTAATTCTTTTTCCAATATCTATGTTGTATTCATTCATTCATAAACACCTATTTTTTCATTGATTTTTTTCTATTATAATAATATATATTATAATATTATAAATTTTGGTTTTAACTTTATATAAACCTTATTAAAAATCGTTATAATTCATTACAAATTTCTTAAATTAAAAATTTTGTTTTAATGATTTCTGTTGAAAATATTTGCAAAGTTTTAAATACTTTAAATAATAATTTAAATGTAATTATTTAAAGGAGATAATATATGGTATCAAATGAGATTGGAACCAACATAATCTTTAAAAAACAGTTAGGTTTAAACTATGAAATTGACCAGAAATATGTTGGTTTAAAAATGAAGGAGAACAATATTTTATCTTTTAATTTCAGAGTCCCTGGAGCCTTAAAAGATGAAGTGGAAGAATACTTTAGAAGATTTAAATTAGGCGAACCGATAATGGTTGATATTGGAGGAACCGGTGATATAAGATGTAATTTTAAAGGAATTTCTCCGGTTTTAAAAAATAAGGATGAATTCGACCTGTATTTCTTGTCAGCTACTTTACAGGAAGATAAAAAATATAATCCTATAGAAGAGGAAAAATGTGAAACTTGCAGTGGATGTGGATTCCACTGAAATTACTTTTTTTTTCAAATATTTTCACTGTCCCAAATTAAAAAATTACAATCATCATCCAATATTGATTTTAAAGTGTTAAATTTACTTTAATCAAAGCAATACTTTATATACAACCTCAAACAAAGTAATGAGTGAACTAAACTGATTAATTATTTAAATTAATGATTAATTCAAAACTATCGCTATTAGTTCAAAACTTAAAATGGGGGTATTATGACACTGGAAACCCAGCGTAACAGAGATTTGCTTTTTAAGATATGTTTCATGTATTTCTTAAAACATATCTTGAGAGCACTCGGGATTGATGAAGAAATTAAGGATATCTTGCCTACAGAAAAAATAATATTTGAAAATAATAAAAAACCAAAAATATTTGATAATTTCATGGACTTCAGGGTTTTAACAAAATCGGGTAAGATTATCATTTTTGAATTTAAAAAAATAGATTAACTAAAAACGATTTTAAACAATTGTATTAGTATTATAAACCGGAATTCTGTAAGAATGATCAAAATACAAAATCCATATTTATCGTTATTTCTAAAGGTGGAAATATTACTGAATACCAGGTTTCCAATATGAAATTTTGTCCTAAAATTATCAAAACTAAAGAAATTAATAAAGAAAAAGATTTAAAAGTAATCAGAGACAAATTTGAAAATAATGAATTGTTAAATTCATTTGAGTGTTCTCTTATAGTAGCCTTCCCAATTTTTGAATTGGGCCAAAATGAAGATACAATTGTTGAAGAAATGTGCAGTAATATCGAAGATAAACCTCATTGTATTCCTGAAGGGGAATTCGACAATGTGGTGATGGGAATGTATTTGAATATTGTTGAATACATTGAACCTGAAAAACAAGAGGAAATTTTGGAGAGGATTGATATGGAAGCAACAACCGAAGGAGTAATAGCAGGATTAATAAACCAAGGTATTGAAAAAGGTGAAAAACAGGGTATTGAAAAAGGTGAAAAGAATATTATTGTGGGATTGTTGAATAAATATTCAATTGAAGAGATATCTGATA
>CACYBU010000015.1 GCA_902772665.1 uncultured Methanobrevibacter sp.
TCAACAATGAAGCTGTTTATCAAGACATTCAACTACAAAGGAAACACTATTGATGAAGCTTTAGCTATTATAGCAAAGAAGAAATTATACAGCAAATACTTTGATTCTCAAAAAACAGACAAGAAAACAATAACAGATGCCGGTAATGGTAAAGGTTCTAATTGTGTGGATTGGGGACAAGTATATTATAGGATAGCTAAATCATTAGGCTATGATGTGCAGTTTGTCCATGTTAAATGCAGAGTATCCGGAACTGGCCATATAAGGTTAAGATTGAGACATAAAAAGCATGCTGCAGGTAATTGGATTAACAGAGATCCTGCTGCAGTTGCAGATACCACTTCAGGTAATGTCAGAGCAATCTGGTGTGAAGATGGTTATTTAATAGCTTATGATCCATCATGGATTTTCACAGATTTATACTCAATTTAACATTCAATGTTAACTCTTTTTTTCTTTTTTACTTTAACATTTGACTTCACCTATTGAAATTACTTTATATGCACTTCCAAATAATATTATTCTAATTACTATGGCTCAAAAACAGAATTTCGGAAGTTTTTCAGAAAGTAATACCTAAACTTAAATCTTTTAACAAAATATATATCAATCGAGATATAAAGTATTATATAATTGTTATTAAATAATTTGGTGTTAATAATGTCAAATCATTGTTTTTCATTTTTAGAAGATGATTTCCCAAATATATCATCTGAATGTGAGGAGTGTGAAAAACTTTTAGTTGAAGGTTATTATAAAGCTTCAATTAAAAGTGCTGGAAAAGCTTGTGAATTTATTTCAAAAGAGGTTGCTAAGAATATTAATAGAAAAGATTTAGTTTATAAGAAGCAATATCCTAGATTAAACGCACTGATTGAAGAAGAACAGGCTATTCCTGAAAATATCGGACGACATTTTCGTAAAATAAAAGATATTCGTGATAAAGTTACTCATGAAAATTATAAACATGTTGAGATTATTCATAATTTACATAAAAGACTTTTTGAGATTTGTGTTTGGTTTTACAGAGATTTTCTTTTAAACGATTTGGATGTTCAAGAATATAATGGTCCAGTTTATGTTTCTCCAAAGGTAGATGGTGAAGAAATAGCACAGGAAATAGGTAAGGTTGGTCAAAAAATCGACCAACATCAACAAGAGGTTGATGAAGAACTAGAAAGAATGAAAAGAAAAATTAAAGAATTGGAAAATAGAACTAATGAACAGAGTTCTGAAGAAGTTCCTGTTGAAGAGGATAATTTATCAGAGTATCCTTTCAAAACTAAAAAAGGCAGTTATTTATTAAGTGAGTTATCAAAATTAAATATTTCCTCAGCCGAATCTGTTGAAAGTGAAAATGATTTGACTCAATTTAAAAATTATATTCATGTTAATCGGTCCATTCAATATGAATTCATAGAAGAGCTTCAAAGAGTTGTTGATGAGGATTCTTCTCATTTAGTTATGCTTTGTGGTAGTGTTGGTGATGGAAAGTCTCATTTATTAGCATATTTAAAAACTATGCATCCTGAATTATATAATAAGTTCACAATCCATGGGGATGCGACTGAAAGCCATTTCACTAAGAAAAATGCAGAAGATACTCTAGCTGAAGTTTTATCTTCTTTTGATGATGAAAATATTGATTCTTCATTTGAAAAATTTATTTTAGCTATAAATCTAGGTGTTTTAAATAACTTTTTAGAATCAGATTATTGTGATAGGAGATATTCTAAACTAAAACAAATAATAGAAGAGGCTCATATTTTTGATTCGGATATTATTTCACAAAATATTATTCAGGATAAAGTTAGTTTCATAACATTCAGTGACTATAATTTATTTGAACTTACGGGAGATTATGATACAAATTATGTTTCATCAGAGTATATATCTTCTTTAATCTATAAGATTACAGATGATGATTATTATAATAATCCATTTTATAGGGCATATATAATGGATAAGGAATTAGGTTTTAATCATCCAATTATTTATAATTATGAGATGTTGTGTGATGAGGAAGTTCAAAAAGTTTTAATAGAACATATTATAAGGATTTTCGTGGAATTTAAAAAGATTATATCTACAAGTGACTTGTTAAATTTCATATATGAATTAATTGTTCCTTCAGAATTTATCAGATATGATGAAAATGATCCTATAAGTGATTTTGTTGACTATTTATTGCCAAATATGTTATTTAATAATCCTTACAGATCAAGCTTGTTAAATTTATTATCCCAATTTGATCCGACATTAACTAGAAGTGAAAAACTCGATAAATTTATTATTAAATTGAATATTTCTCATGATTTAAATGATATTTTAGATGAATACTATAATACTTCAAAATTAGGATTTTTAAATACTTATTTTGAGGAGTATTCGAATTTGTATGAATGTGGAGAATCTGAAAAAAATGAGTTGGTTGTTACATTGATTAGATTTGCTTTGTTTTATGGAAAATCTAATTTTAAAAGTATTTTCCATGATGAGAATTATTTAACTTATTTAAGATATTTATATGCATACAATATTCAAAATAATAGTCAATATCACGAATTGTTCTCACAAGTAAAAGAAGCTATTTTCAATCTTAAAGGTTCCGTAAAAAAAGGATATATCTGTATTGATGAATTGGAAAGTTTTAAAGTTTCAAAAGAATTGAAATTAAGGTATTATACTGATTCATTTGATGTCGTTTATAAAGATAAATTGGCCAATAGATTTAAAACTTCAATTAAAGTAATATTTTCTGCATCTGGCGGGGAAAAAATACCTCTTGAAGTTGACTTTCCTCTTTATTCGGTAATTTGCAAGTTAAATGGGGGGTACAAGCCAAATAAAGTTGAAAAAGAGAATTTAGTTTTATTTGAAGAATTTATAAATAATTTAATAAATGAAACTTCTTCTGATGATTTAATTGTTAGAAATACAGATTTAGATGTTGATTTTATATTTGAATATGTTGAGGACTTTGAGAGATTCACATTTGAAAGAGGTGGATAAATATGAATTTTTCACAAAATTATGAAAATTTATTAAAGCAAATGAAGTTTAAACGTGACGAAAGAAAGGTTACTCATAATAACTTCAAACTTTCTCCGCTACTTCCTTTCCAGACACGACATCCTGAAAGAGTAAAGTTCGATAATGGGTTTAAAACTATTTTAGGCGAATTTACTAGAATTGAGTTAAATAAATCTTTAATTGAAGATTTTGATGTAAATCAAATTATATTTGATATAATTAATAATCCTTCAGTCGATGCAGATGGTGAAGAAAAATTTCTTGAAAAATTATTAAAAGAATATCTATTCACAGAAAATAATGAATTAAATATTTTAAATCCCTATTTATTTTCATATATCCCCTTATCTGATAATAAACAGTCCATTGGTGAAAAGGACATAGCTCTTTTTTTAAGAGATATTTTTTGCCAAGATAATGAAGAATTAATAAAATTTTTTGAAAAAGATAAATCTCCTCATGCAGTTATAAATTTGATTTTAAGTAATATTCCCGAGTTGGATGATAAAGTCACACCAGTTAAATATAAACCAGTTTTAAATAATATTGTCGAATTATTTAATGAGGATATCAACTATGCAATAAATTATGAAAACTTTTTGATTAATGATATCTCAAATATATTTGCTTATTATTATTTCTTTTATATTTCTCAATTAGTTTTAAAATTAAATAATGACGTTACTAAGCCTCTTAATGAAGTTGAACCATTATATTATTTAGTTGATAAAGATAATGCTCATCCTAATCGTAAAACCCTAAAAGGATATGGATGGGATTTATTAAAATATAAATCTTACAATCTTGCTGCTCGGATATCTGTTGTGGATCAATTAAACATTCTTTTTGGATTAGATGATTATTTGCTTTTAGGAGATATTTATGATGAATTTGATCGATTATCTCTTCAAAATCAAGAAGAGTTTATTAAATACTTTAAAATGTGGATAAACGATTATAGGGGTGCGAGAGGGCTTGATGAATTAATTCTTCCTAATGATTTTATGGAATTAGTAAAAATTCTCTATGAGAGCTTAAATGATGAAAAGGGCATTGGTGTTGAAATTAGGACAAGTAGATATCCTTTAAATCTTGAAGAAATTGCTCGCGCGTTTTTTGTAAAGCGTGGAGGGCCACATGGTTTAGTATTGAATATTACTCGTGAGATGTTGCTTACTTTAACAACTTTATGTATTAAAGATAAACCAATTAAACTTAAACAATTATATAAAGAATATGAAAAAAGAGGTTTATTCTTTGATTTAGAATCAAAGGAAAAAATAGAAATGTTCTTAACCAAACTAAATTTGATTGATAAGAAAAGTGATAGTGGGGATGCTAAATATGTCAGACCAATTTTATAATTATCTTACAAACAAATTGTTCGATTATTTTAAAGATAATAAACTTGTAGCAGGAGATAAATTTTATATTCAATTTGATGAAGAATCACAGATTATTAATTTTTATAATAGTATAAAAGAATATGGTGAAAAAAATTCTTCTTTAAATGAGTTTACATTTAAACATGAAAAAGGAGATGAATTTACCACATTTTCTATCGTTTGTGAAGATATTAACTTAGTAATTGTTGAAAGCACTACCGTTAGTGAAGATTATTTAGTAACGCTAAGAAATCAAGTTGGTCCTCAAAAAGGACCTTGGCAAAATACAGCTCTTTTAATTATTTATGATGAAGCAAAAGACAGTATATTTAGTAGAATGGGGGATCTTACAACAGAAGGTATGCCTTTAAATATCAATTATATCTCTGAAAATTTAGAAGATGAAATAAGTAATTCAAAAAATCTTGGTAAAGACGGGAAGCAAATTATAAGATTCACACTTAATACTCTTAAAGAAAATATTTTTCAAACAACAATATGGGATTATAAAAACATTTTAGCAATTATTAAAAGTGAAAAAATAACTCCTGATGATTTATATAAATTAAAATTATTCCCTGATAAAAATTTAGGTGATCACAATGCACATAAAATGCAATCAAGATTAAAAGAAAATTTTTCTCTTTTTGATGAAATTGAAAGTTGCAGAAGATATAGTGATACAGTAAAAGACTGTTTGAAAAAGAAATATTCAGATGCTGGTGTTAGGAGATTAATTAGTGAAGATTGGTATCTAACTGATTATAAAGATGTGAAAGACTATAGAAAGAAAGGAACTCCTGAACCTCTTAACTATGAAGAGAATCATGAAAAAGTAACTAATGAAGGATTAAAGTATTGGGAAAAACCTTTATCTTCAAAACCTGCCGGAATGAGAAAAAGGCAAATCATTATTTTTAATGATAAAAATGTAAATACTGTTTCATTTGAATTAGCTTTTGATCAAAAAACTAAAAAGGATTTCCTATCAAGAGATGCTAAACGATTCGTAACAACTTCTGGTAAAAATCTTAAAGTTGAATTCAATGTATCAAAAAATGAACCAACATTTAAACAAATTAGTTATAAACATAATAATCAAAATAATTCTCATTATATATTTAATTTATTAGTTTTAAATGCTTCTTGGGATATTTTCGATTCAATTAAATCAAGATATAATTTAGACTATAAAAAGAAATTATTAACTATAATCAATGATGAAGATAGTGATGAAGTTATCTTTGGTGTTGGAGAAAATAGAATCGAAAAAGAAATTGATGATGAAAATAAAAGAGTATTTTTATATGATGAAGATTCAATTTTAATATCAGAAAAATCTTCTGCCTTTGAAGAAGGATCATTAAGATTTGATTTAATTTATCATGAGAACAATATACCAATAAACATAGTTGAAAAGTCTAAAAAACCAGTACCTGTTAAATCGTCAGTAATTTGGAATTTAAAAAGACAGAATAAAGAAAATTTTGCATTTAATGGTTCTAAAGCTACTCAAGGTGTAAATAGTGTATATTTGGAAGATAAATTTAAGGAATATTTAGGTTTTGAAAGTCAAATTATCAATAATAATATTTTTTATGGTATTAAAGAAATTGATGGTACAATTAAAAAGCAGGATGTTGAGTATAGTGAAGAATTAACCGATGCATATAATTCTATTTTTGAATATTATAAAACATTTGACGATACTCCTGAAGACAATTTACCTAGTCTTGTTTATTTGAATGATGAGTTAAAAGTGTTGTATGAAAATTTCTTAGAAATATTCAATCGTGAAATTGAAGAAATTAATGAAAATGATATTCTAGCAGATTTTAAATATAAAAAAGATTTAATTAAGTTAGGTCGTATTGATGATGATAAAAGAATTATGTATTCAAGTTTATCTCCAATAAATATTGCATATCAACTTGAAGTTGCAAATCAGTGCCGTGATGATGAATTAGCTAATAGTTTAGCAGAACGTTTGGTACCAAATAATTTAATCCCTTATATATTCTCAGATTCAAATGAATTATATAGGCCAATTTTCCAAGAACATGTTCATGAATGGTTAATTTATGAAAGAAGTGAAGATGTATCAATCGGAACAACAAATGCATTCATTTCCAATGTTGTCAGTGAAAAATTAAATCAATTTGTAAAACATTTTGATTATCTATTTGAAGTTAACAATAATTCTCCACTTAAAATAAACCTTATCAATATTGTTGATGATATTGAAGTTGTCAAAGGAGTTTTTGGATTTATTAGAGATAGATTGCCTGATAAAGTTAAAACAAAAGATGTTATTCCCGTTGAAATCAATATTTATAATGATACTGATAGGAGTAGTTTTGAAACATTGTTTAACTGCAATTCAAAAGAAGATGTTTATGATATGTTTGGAATAAAAATCAGGTCGGATATGTATGATGAAATTGATATTTTACATTCAGTGCAAAATAATATAAAATATTATCATAAATCTATGAAAGATGATTTTGAATATGCACATATCTCATTTTATAAAATCACTTCAGATATTGAACCTGTTTTTGATAATATGGATAAAATGGAAACCGGATTGTCTTTAAATGGTTTGATTTCCTCTGTAGCTTCAACAACTAAGCATTCAGATTATAGGACTGGATTTGGAATTAAAAATGTTTTAAATACCGAAGATACTTTAGTAAAATCAGCTATTCACATTAATGAATTAATTGAAAATAGCAAAAATCATGGAAAAAATTCATATTCTAAAGGCAGAGCTATTTTCACATCAATTACATTGGATGATGAAAATATTGATAGATTATATAAAAATTCACATTGGATAACATTCATTGAGCCAACATTTGGAATCGAATACTTTGACACTTCAAATGATGTGATTATTATCCATTATAGTGATCAATATACTTCTTCCAATAAGTATGATACAATCACTGTCACATATGAATCCACCCAATATAAACAAGCGATAAAAAGATTTTTAGAAGAAAAAAGAATACATCTTAAAGATAACGAATTAAATGGTGTCATTAGGATGTTTAATTCAATAAATGGTGAATGGCTACTTAAAATTGTTTCTTCATCTGGGGAATTTGATCGTGAAAAATTAAGTTTGATTTCAGCCGCCAAATATGGATTAGCATTACTTGATAACAAAGATATTATTTGGATTCCAATTTCACTTGAAGAAATTTTAAGAATAGCTAAAAATCTTAAATTAGATAAAGCAAAAGGTCTTATTTCTGCATTTGTAAAACAAGGTTCATATAGTGATGATTTATTATTCATTGGTTTAAAAATAACTGATGAAGATAATCTTGAAATTGTTTATTATCCTATTGAAGTTAAAATTGGATTAAATGATAGTGGTGTTATTAAAAAAGGCAAATCTCAAATAAACAGCACCCATGAATTGTTACATAAATTATTGAAAGGAAATAGTTCTAAATTTATAAATAAATTCTTTAGAAATTTCTTTATGCAATTGTTCCTGTCAAATCAACAAAAATTATTAGTCAATGAAATATGGGATGAAAAAGATTTGGCAAGAATTGAAAAATTCAAACCACAATTACTTAATGACGAATATCAAATTAGTAGAGATTTGGAAGGTATAATTGGAAAAGGTTCGTTAGTCTCATTTAAAACTGAGTGTCATTTCCCATCAATTACTAAAACAGATGGAATACAAATCATTGAAATTACAGAAGACTTTGCTTATAAAACATTATCTAAATCGGTTCAAGAATTATGCGCAGAAATTCAGTCCGGTGAAACTGAGTTCCCACTTGAAGATTTATTGTCTCAAGTGGATTTGAATGAAATTGAACATATTCCATATGAGGTTTTATCAAATGACGATGTTAATGATTTTGATGATGGATCTGATGGAAATGATGTTGATGATTCTGATTTTGATGATGGATCTGATGGAAATGATGTTGATGATTCTGA
>CACYBU010000016.1 GCA_902772665.1 uncultured Methanobrevibacter sp.
AAAAATACTTTGATAAAGAATATTATGAAAAATATAAGTATGATGAAAGTGAAAAAAAGGTGAGCGTTCATTTAAGAATGACACCGGCATTAGCAAATGATTTAGTTAAAGTAATTGCAACATATCGTGCCTTTGGTATAGATAAAAGCGAATTAATTAAATCCGAATTGGCATCAGTTATTTTAAATGAATTCTTTAATAAATTATCTGATGATGAATCTGCATTGCTTGATTTATTTGCAAAGGTTAAAGCATTTAATGATGGTGGTGTTTAATGATGGTGGAAATAATCCCTGAATCAAATCCGGATATTGATAAAAATTTATTCCTGAAAGAATTATCAAAGGTGGCCGATGGAATCAATTTAAAGATCATTAAAATATCTGATGCAATGCAATCAAATCGAAATAAAAAAGATGATTTCATATACATCAATTTTTTAATAACTGATGAATTTAAAGGCAAATTCTTTTTAAATAATGATGGTACTGTTAAAGATGAATTAACTGATATATGTGATGATATAATTGCAATACCATTTACTTTAAATGAATTAGATGAAACAAGGAATTATACTATTGGCCGAAATAGTAATTTATTTCAGATATTGAATTATGGAATGAAAAAACAAAAGATAATTCCGATAAATAACAACAGCAGCATCAGGTGTAATTATGATGAAATTAAATCTGCATTGATGGATTTAACATTTGTTGGAACTGCTAATTTAGTTAATAGTAAGGATTTCAATGATTATTATAGATTGGAAGTAAAAAGGTAAGTTAATCTAAGAATGATAAATATGAAACAGAATTTATTAAAAAAATGGAAAATAAAAGGATTGTGTGTTAATGCAATTGAACCCGAGAAACACACAAATAAAGAAAAACCGATATATAAATATCTGTTTTTTATGTTATATATATCTTTGATTTTTCCATTAGGAGATTTAACATGAGTAATAAGAATGAAAAGGCCCGTTTTAATTGTCGGGTTGATAAAGATTTATTAGATGATTATAAAAAAGTTGTTCCTAATGCAAGTGAAGATATAAGGGAGTATATGCAAAGAAGAGTTAATCAGAAAACCAATTTACAAGAGTTGCAGAAATTAAGGTTAGAAAAGATTAAAGAAAGGGATTTGCTTAATATTGAAATTGAAGAACTTGAAGAAGATATTGCAGAAGCAAAAAGATTAAGACATGAAAACAATCTAAATAAACAATCCTTATCAAATGCAATGGAAATAGTTATTAATGTTTCAGAATCCGGCAAAGTCAAAGGTATCACCAGAGATAAAGTTAAGGAAATAGCTGAAAGTAATGATGTAAATCCAAATGAATTATATAAGGAATGTAAAAAACATGATATTAAGTTTATAACTAAAAGAATGGCAGAAGTAAACAGCACAATCCGTAAAGAGAATAAAACAGAAAAACCAAAGGATAGGGCTATTATTAATGCAATTAAAAGAGATTATAAACAAAATAAATCAAGATATAATAATGATTTTAGAAAGTTTTTAGATGATCAAGTGAATCAAAATAAATATAAAATAATGGCTGAAACTCAAAAAGTTGATTATGATGAATTAATTTCAAAGGTTGAAAAACTGCATCAGGAAAACAAAATATAATTATGAATAATCATGATGAAAGTATTATCATTTTCAGAAAAATCATTTGAATTTGTTTGTATGTACTGTATGTACTGTATGTACTGTATGTACAAGACATTTTCATATATTCGTTAATATTATTATTATATTATATTATATTATATTATATTATATTATATTATAACGCAAATGATGATGTTATTGTTTCTTGATTTTTAAAATGATGATGTTGATGCTTTTATTTTGATTTTAATTGAATGTCAATTGTTTTTCCTGATGGTATTTTTCAAATATTAAAATAATGTATATACAATTGGCAAATATGTATATACAAATCAGTATATACAATTGATTAATTTGTATGTACAATATTAGATATATTTTGATTAATTCCGGTGGTGGTGTTGCAGATATTATTAATTTTACACCCCCCCCTTATTTTTCACTTTTTAAATAAATGATTTCCTTGCTTTAATCAATCCATATTTAATGGAAATGCCTTATTTTACTGAAAAATAAATGTACTTTAAAGGAATTATTATTGAAATTGGAAATGGTGATATTATTGAATAATGAAAAAAATAAGGATTCATCAACATTATCAACCGAATTAATTGATGTTAATGAAAGGGATAATTATCTTTTTATTTTGAATGATGCTATTAATTATTTACACCATAAGGCCGTTAATGGTAAAATAAGAGATGCTAAAAATGAAAAAATAAAGATTAATTATTTCAGGGCATTAATTTATGCAATTAATACTGCTAATAGTGTTTATAAAGATAAACAAATTGATAAAATGGAATCCGA
>CACYBU010000017.1 GCA_902772665.1 uncultured Methanobrevibacter sp.
AGTACCTGTTGTGATGAACAATTGGAGTACTGAGGCAAGAGACATCCCCGGATTGGGGTTCAAATCCCTATGACCCCATTTTTATATACCAAAAAAACTTTTTTTCAAAACTTTTAATTACTTGCTAGTAAATACTATCAATCATGTCAAGAATTATTTTTATAGTAGGTTTTAATTACGATTCAAACTGTTATCTGATTAATGATAATATTCTAGTTGACACCGGTGCGGGCAACAACAGGGATTATCTCTTTTCCAGTCTTTCCAAAAACGGTGTGGAGCCTGAAGATATTGAGATGATTGTGAATACACACTGTCATTTTGACCATATCGGCGGAAACTATCTTTTCCCCGATGCAAAAATTGCAGTTCACAAACAGGATGCTGCATCCATTAGAAATAAGGATACCTTAGGCACTTCCCTGTCCGCATTTAACCACGAAGACAATTCAAGAGTGGACATTGAACTTGAAGAAGGAGATGAAATAGGAGATTTCAGGGTAATTCACACTCCAGGTCATACCAGTGGCGGAATATGTCTCTGGGATGGTGAAAATCTGATAAGCGGAGATACTATTTTTGCCGGTGGAGGCGTTGGCAGGATGGATATCGGTGGAAATTATCAGGATATGAAAAATAGTGTTGAAAAACTTTTAAAACTTGATGTTAAAAACATTTATCCTGGTCACGGTCCAATAGTTGAGAAAAATGGAAAAGAACATATTAAAATGTCTTATTCATTTCTCTAATTTTTTAGAAACCTTTTTCAGGGTTCCTCTCTTAACGAGTATTGAAACTTTTTCCCCGAGGCTAATGGTATTGTCCGGTTCGGGGATAACCAGTTTACCGTTGTGGTAAGTGGCAATAATTATATAATCTTTTGTAGGTGAAACGTCCTTGAAACGTTTTCCAACCACTTTATCATTGGTTATTGTCATTTCGATAATTTCAGCATCACCTTCACCGAGGGTTGTCAGTTTTGACACTCTAGGGTTCATGACATATTGCGCCAGATCTTTTGCGGCACTGATTTCAGGACTTATTACTTTGTCGATTCCAATTTCCTTGAATGCCTCCTCATGGTCGGGGTTACTTACACGTGCAACTATGGTTTCAACATCATATTTTCTAACTAAAATACATGAAAGAAGATTTGCCTCATCGTTACCGGTTGTTGCTATGAAAAAATCGGCATCTTCAATATTTGTTTCTTCAAGTAATTTTGAACTTGTTCCGTTCCCGTGAATGACCAGTGCATCGAGTTCAGATGCGACTTCGTTACATAAAGTTTCATCACTTTCGATTAAGGTAATGTCTGCTCCACTGTCAATCAGTAAGTTTGCAAGGGCAAGTCCCACACGACCTCCCCCCATAATTATTGCATACAAAATATCACCTCTTAACAATTAATAATCAATATTTAATTTAAGATAATATAAATGTTATCTTTTTAATATTTCAAAAATTGCCCTTAAAGTGATTAAAACAGGGTATATTTCCAGTCTTCCGGTCCACATATCGAACATGCTGACGATTTTAAGTATCGGGTTTAATGTGTAATTTATAATTCCAAGTTCAAGTCCGTTGTTTCCCTGAAGCGACATGGCCGCAAAGAGACTTTTAAACGGATCATAACCGAACAAGCAGAATAACGCCCATGTAAACATTATAAACATCATATAAAGTGTAATGTAGTTTCCCGCCTGTGAAATCGCTTTTTCGGGAAGAGGTCTTCCATGGAGCTTTATTGGAACAACTCTGCCTTCGGGAGACAATATTTCTCTGATGTGTCTGTAGATTCCCTTGAAATATGTAATCATTCTAACAAGCTTTATTGCTCCTACAGTAGAACCGTTTGATCCTCCGGTTATCATAAGACACATTAAACACACAATGACAAATGACGGCCATCCTGCCATCGTATGGGGCATTGCAATGCTTGCTCCGGTTGTGGTAATTGCCGATACGACAGTGAATAATAATTCGATTGGAATGATATTTGATATAAAATAAAGAAACAGTGTAACGAATGCAATCACGACTATAATTATCTGAAACTGCAGGTCTTGAAGTAAGGATTTTCCTCTTGTTTTGATGACTTTGTAGTGAACCAGAAAGCTTGTAGCTCCCAGGATCATTAAAACGATTGAAATCAGATAAATCACGTCATTGTGATAGAATCCCATATTTGCATTTTTGATGCTCATTCCTCCGGTTGAGATGATGGTGAATGTGTTGCAGACGGAATCAAAAACAGGCATTCCGGCAAGCAGGTATAAAATAATTCCGGCCACTGTATAAATTGAATAGATTTCTATGGTCTTTTCCATAGTAGCTTTAATACTAGGTTTAATACGTTCATCACGGGCTTCTGAATGATACAGTTTTGATGATACAGAACCTGGTTTTGTTAAAACACCAATTACCATAACAACCACTCCCAGACCACCAACCCACTGCTCAAGGGCTCTGAAAAATAGGATGCTATGGGGTAAAATCTCCACATCCATAAACATTGTAATTCCGGTACCTGTAAGGGCAGACATGCTTTCAAAAACACCGTCAATAATGGGGATGTTGGTTGACAGTGTAAAAACGAATCCTCCGATAAGACTTGCCCACAGCCACGCAAATGCTGAAATCATCATACCGTGTTTAAGGCGCATTTTTTTATTAACATCATCACTAAAAAATTTCAAACAAAAAATGCCCAATAATATTGAAATCAGTCCGGGGATGATAAAACTTGTAATATCAAATTCAAAATAGATTAAATCGAATATTAATGGGATTAAACACATTAAACCGATACCAATCATTAAATATCCTGAATTTTTAGTAATGATTACAAGGTCTGTTCGTGTGATATATTTCATTATTGTAATAATTTGATTAAAATTCTATATATATTTATATAGTAATTGAGTAGTAAAATAATAAACATTATGGATAAAAGAACTTTATTTTTTCTAGGCATAAGTTTTCTAATATTTTTCGTAATGCTGTACTTCGTAGGTATAGATAAAGTAATAGGGGCTTTGAAATTAGCTAAATTAGAATATATTGCCGTAGCCGTTGCAATGCAGGTTTTCACCTATTATTTATACACTCAACGTTGGAAAATCCTGAATAATGTTGCCGGCATCGATGTAGGTGTTAAGAAATTGCTTCCTATGATTCTCGTAGGTCTTGCAGTTAATAATATCACTCCGTCCGGACGTGGAGGAGGCGAACCTGTAAGGGCATATATTCTCTCCCGAGAAGAAGATTATCTGATGGAGGAAACATTTGCAACTGTTGTAGCCGACAGGGCACTGGACACATTTCCTTTCATTGTACTTGCGGTTATAACAATCATCGCCATGACTTTATCATTCCAGTTTCCTTTATGGTTACTTGGATTAATGGTTGGAGCCGTGATTGTTATTGTTATAGTAATGGCCTTAATTATTTACATGTGCATTAACCCGGCTTTCGGTAAAAGAGTTGAAGGATGGATTGTCGGTCTGGTTAGGAGATTTTATAAGAAGAACTCTGATGGACTGGAAGATAAAATTCACAATATCATCGGTGGCTTTCAAGACACCATGAAACTTGTAATTTCAAATAAAAAATGCCTTTACTATGCGGTGCCACTGTCTTTTATTATCTGGATTTTTGAAATTTTTAGAGTTTATTTTGTATTCCTTGCATTCGGCGCCAGTGTTAACCCGGTGATAATCGGTGAAGTATTTATCCTGGCAAGTCTTGTAGGTATGATCCCGGTTTTACCCGGAGGTATCGGTGCAATTGAAGGAATAATGATTCTATTTTACTCAGCAGCCGGAATAACTGCTTCAGTCAGTGCCGCAGCAACTGTAATAGAAAGAGTTATTTCATTCTGGATGACAACAATCATAGGTTTGGTTATTTTACCCTATTACGGTTCATCAGTTCTTGATAAAATTTCGTTTCGTTCTTCAAAAAAGATTGAAGAATCTGGAGATGATGAAAATTAGGGGATTATTCCCATTTACAGGATAATCCTGAAATATTTTTTTTTTAACGTTTAAATAAATATCAGTGAAATTTTTAATAAAAAAAGTCTAATTTAATATCTTATTGCAGAGAAAAAATCTCTACAATATTCACAGTAGACATTAAAAAACAATAGAATATAACCTCTTCATTGATGTATACTTTAAAAGTAACTCTCTTGTATAATTATTATTAAAATTTAACTATTTTTTTTTAAAAGTAGGTAATTAAACAATGTTCTCTATGGGAAAAGACCTCACGAAATATAAGAACTGTTTTTTCTAATAATTTTTTTTAAACAATGAAAATTAAGTATCAATCATGACAAAGCCCAAAAGTACATATTGTTTATGTGCATCCAAGTAAAAAAATCAATAACGCATGAAATTAAAGAAGGATATAATTCAAGGGTTAAATGAAAGTATGGTCTTTCATTTTTTGTTTGTTTATTGTGTAAAATTATTCTTGGGCTGTTATGCTCTTTGAGAGTCATAAGGATTACTAAGCTATCCTTCGTTGACTTACGAGTTCACATTAATAATATTCTTTTATATTTATAGGCAAAAATACTAATTATTCTTTTGGTTTGAATGTTTCACCTATATCTTTAAAACCTGATTGGCTTTTAAGCATGATGTTCCATTCCATTATGCATGTTACTGATATCATCAAGATAAATCAGATATTGGACAATCAGAGATTGTAAGAATTCAAAAGACTGCACGGACACATTACTTTACAGAGGTATTATAAATAAAATGCAGTGAATTAAAAATAAATAATCCATGTATGATTTTAAACTATAATAACTCTTCAACTTCATCAATAAATCTTTCTGCTTTACAAATATATTTTTCAGCAGTTTCTTCTGTGAAAACTACAGAATAATCATAACTGGATTTATTGCGATCAGCCATTCCTCCATTAAGGAACTCATAAGTTTCTTTAGATAATAATCCTGGTTTTACATATTCTTTTGCCAGTTGTTTCATTGTTCCTCCATGTGTCCTTGGAGAAATATCTTTCTTAAGCAGTAATGCCAATCCTGCTGAATACATTGCATAATAAGACATTGTAACAGAATCCCTATACTGGCCAATTTCAAATAATGCTTTGGCAGATACTAAATTACTTTTACCCACATTAAAAGCATCCATAATCTTATTCAATTACAACACCTTCTTTAAGCACATTGGCTAAAAATGGATAATCAATAGTTTTATTGAAATGCTCTTCACTCATTACATGGGGGGATATGAATTCATCCTTTTCAAGAATAATGTCAACTGCAGCACTATTGATTTCATCAGATAACTCATCAGAATTCGCAGTGATAATTAAAATATCAATGTCTGATTCTTCAGTATCATCACCTCGGGCTACAGAACCAAATAAAATGATTTTAACAATATCATCAGAACGTATAGTATCTGCAAACTCACGAGCAATTTCATATCGATTATTCATACATAATCACCATTTTATTGATTATAATAGTTTTATAATAGATAATATCCTATTCATCAATAATAAATATTTGCCAACTGCGATGAAATGAAAAAACAGAATATTATTATGTGGAATGCCTTTTATCCACATCAACTCTTTTAGGTTGTTTCTCATTAGCTATTTATAAAAAAATTTACAATCATTGTCACTGCAGGAATATTTTTGTTCCATTCATGTTGGGTGTGCTCATTGCGGTTTAATTTAAATCCATATTTAGGACAAACATCCATATCATCATAGATTACAATTTCATCAAATTCCTGACCATAATACGATTCTAAAGCATAAATTAGGTCTTGAGAAACACCTTTCTGTAAATGAAGTACATTTTTATCAGAGATAAAATATAAAGGTTTATATAATTCTAACATTACAATTACTATTTGTGGAACGATTTGAGCTTATCATAATTTTATAAATCTATCCCACATCTTATACCTTATAAAACACCATCTTTTAACATTATTTTTCTAATTTTGTTATTATTGTCATACATTATAGTCACAGACATTAAAATTTAAAATTGTTATTCAAATCAAATTTTATTTTATCCAATTTGAAGAACAAATTAAACTTTATTGA
>CACYBU010000018.1 GCA_902772665.1 uncultured Methanobrevibacter sp.
GCAGACTTATCATGATAAGTTCTTTTTCAGTAATGCTCTCGTTATGTTCTATTTTCTCATTCATCCTATTTAAAAATTTTTCACCGTCAATTTTTTTAAGGGAATGGATGTATATTGGAAAGGCTGCCTGCTCGCTGACATTATACCATTTTATTATTTCTCCTTTAACGGTACTTAAAACATGTACCTCAATCGGTTTAGATGATTTAACCTTGACATGGTCGATTATAGCTGTGTAGAATCTGAATCTTCTTTTGTCATTAGTGTATACAGGGGTAATTTGAAATTCTAAAATGATTATTTTATCTTCAAGTTCGAAAACAAGATCGGGTTTAAATCAATATTGCAATTTGAGTGAAATATTTAAAAATTGTATGAATTATATAACATTTGGAAAAAATTCATTTAAAAGCTTTAAAATGAATAATATATAATATAAACATATCCAATGTTTGATACCAGTACGCTTTTTTATCATTATTGACCCATAAACTGAAGATTACAAAAATTCCAACAAACAGTGAAATGAGATTGCACACAATAATCACGGCAAATGCATAATAGTCACAACCTGTTTTTAAGGTCACTCAATTCCTTCTCCAATCTGTCAACTTTATCCTTATATTCATTTAGTTCCCGTGACATTTCACGTATCATGTCAGAGTTTACATCACCATTGACCGAGATTTCATCAGTACCGTCATTGACCGTCTGTTTTAATTCATCAGTAGCTTCTGCTTCCTCTTTTTTCTCACCTAAAAACATGGTAAATAACAGCATTCCAAGAACGGCACCGAATGTCATTGGAGCGTACAGGGCATTGGCAATAATGACTCCCTCTGGTCTTGGAGTCAATATGACTATGAGAAACATGTCAAAGCCACTGTATAAAAGTATTAATAGTCCCGCCATATAGGGTTTTAAGAATTTACCACCGTTCCATCTATAAACGAGGCTTCCAACAATTCCTGCCATTATTGTTGCAACACAGCATGGCAGGGCAGTGGGACCGCCCATTGAGTATCTCCAGAGCCCGGAGATTATACCTACAGGTATTCCAACGTAGGGTCCTCCAAGCATTGAGGATATCATTACAATTAATCCTCTTGAATTGGCGGGAATTCCATTTACATTCATAGTGAAATATGATGCAAAAATTCCCAGAATGGAACATAATATAATCTGCCAAATCAGTGTTTTACGGGATTGGTCTCCTCTGACTATTGCCTTAAAACTTTTAGATTTAGTGGCCAGATAGGTTAAAATCAGAACTACAGACAGCATCCTAAACATTTCAAGAAATGGAGCTCATAATGATTCACCATTGGCAGATTTATTAAAATAAGAGATAGTGAGGCTTAACAGACCCATGATAATCAGATAACCTATCTCATAAACTGATCCATCAGTTCGCTCTTTAAGTTTTGTGAGTCTGGTCGAGATGAAACCTAAAATTATGATTGCTGAGATGATTGTAATAATATCATGCACAACTTCTACTTTCACATGCTCAACAATAATCATATAAGCGAACAGATTAATAAACAGGGCGACATTACAAATAAATAATATTAAAAATAATATCCATATCTTTTTATCACCGGTGAGTTTATCTTTAAGGTTGGAAAACATGTTATCTTATCTTATATAGGTAATGTATAATTTGGATTTTATATCAAAAAATACAAGAAGAAAATGGTTTAATATTATGCATCCGCATATAATAAACCGATAGCTCTGTCTAAAAACAACAGTATAAATGGCACTCCAATAAAAATGCCTATGAAAACACCGACATATGGAATAAGTCCAATCAGTCCGATGACAGCTGTCAAAACCAGTGCAATTATATAAATTACAATCAAGGTAACTATAATCTTTACAAAGCCTATTTTTGACATGTCCCTTATTATTTGTCTGAATCTCAGACCTTCGGTTCCGCTTCCGGATTTTGCAAACCTGACCAATGCTGTAAATGACATCAGTGAAAATATGATAAATAAGACAATTGCAACAATTAAAGTAATGGTCAGGGCATTTGTGAATGTGTTCAATGCTGATTTGGGAATTGCCGCCATTATCATGGTCATGTTGTTTGCACCACCCGCCATGGCATCAATGCTGCCATACACAATTTGGGTGAATGAGGAAAAAAGTCCGCTTGCTGAAGCAACAATTATGACAATGACCGCAGGTATTATGAAATATATTATCTCCAAAATAAATGCCTTAATGCCCATAACAAACTGTTTTACAAAATCA
Source organism: uncultured Methanobrevibacter sp. (assembly GCA_902772665.1). Taxonomy (GTDB): domain Archaea; phylum Methanobacteriota; class Methanobacteria; order Methanobacteriales; family Methanobacteriaceae; genus Methanocatella. Next base: position 2,263 of record CACYBU010000018.1, read on the forward strand.
AAATCGGGAAGTGTATTCTCAACCTCAGTTCCTCCTTTAATAACATCAACAGAGTAGCCTAAAACTATAAATGAAACAATTAAAGTCACAAGACTTAAAATAATAGTCAAAGTACCATTCTTAAGGCCATATGATGGAAGAACTGTTGATAAACTCATTAGAATAATTAAAACACACAATATTAAAAATTTTCGAATATCACTGACGGGATATTTAATAGCATCCAATATAATTTCACGTAACTTCATATTTATCACACACACTTACTGATTATATTATATGTTTTTAGATAATAGTATTTAAAATTTAAAGTAACCGTGAAAAAACTGAAAAGTTATCTCATAAAACTGCCATAATCTTAATATATACGAAATAATATAAACTATTAATATAGGGGCATAATATGAACAAAAAAATAGTTACATTGATTCTTGTTATATTAATTTCCTTTTGTTTTTTAAGCATTGTCGTGGCGGACAATGCCACACATGACAATAACAATACAACAAATCATAACAAAACAATCGATAATGACGGAAATATCGATAATAATACAACGGACAATAATAAGACAAAGGATAAGCATATATCCGACAAGGACAAGGTTAAACATAAAAACAAAACGGATGACAAATCCAAAAAGAACTACATTTTAGCTAAAGGAAAGGGAAATGACATCAAGTTTAGCGATGGGTTTAGAGGATTTATTCTTGATTATTCAAAATCTCCTGCATGTTCAGGAGATGAATTCAAACGTGTCTCTACATCAAAGGCCAACAATTCAAACACACTAAAGCTGGCCATAATCGAATGCTACAAACAGGACTCAACAGACAAAATTGGAAAAATAATTGCAGATTTTGTAAAAACCGGCTCATCCAAAACCCGTGTGGGTGAAGCAGTTGCAGATTCACACGAAAAAATAAGTGATCATGAAGTCGTTAAAATA
>CACYBU010000019.1 GCA_902772665.1 uncultured Methanobrevibacter sp.
AATTCAAGATTGAAAATAAAATATATGACAAAATACATTTAACTGATAAAGAATTTGTTATTTTTTGTGAAAAAATTAAACCAATATTGAAATTCGTTAATGTAGAAATACACGCACCGTTTGAGATTGTTAAAAGTAATCTGGAGCTGGTTATGGACATAGAGATAGGTGAAGATGAATTTAGCTTAAGGAATTTGAATAAGATTAAATGGATTGTCAGGTTAAAGGATGGAGAAATTACTCTTAATGAATTTGACAAATCAACAAATCGTGACAGTGAACTGTTAAAAACAGAAAATAAATATTATATTCTAAAATGGAGAGAATTTAATCAATTAAAATTTGTTGCATGGTCACTTATTCATAACTCTGATCCGAACAGCATACTTAAGTTAGCTCTCTTAAAAGAATATTTTAATGTTAAATTCACATTAACCCACCGATTAAACAAAATGATTAAACCGGCAACTGTTTATGAAGTTCCTGAGTCTTTAAACGGTACTTTAAGACCATATCAAAATATAGGATTTTCATGGCTGGTTCAAAATATCAAATCAGGATTCGGATCCATTCTTGCAGATGATATGGGTCTTGGAAAAACTCTTCAAGTGTTGACAACACTTCTATACTTTAAACAGGTTAATTTCATTAAAGATGAAACTACTTTAATCATTGTTCCGCCAACATTGATTTCAAACTGGGAGCATGAAATTAAAAAATTCACACCGGATTTAACTTATTACATTTATCACGGATCTAATAGAAAATTCCCCGAGGAACATCATGACATTATCCTCACATCATATGGAGTTGTAAGACAAGACCTGGAGGATTTTGCCGATAAAACATGGTTTTTATGTGTGATTGATGAAGCACAAAACATTAAAAATCCGTCAACTCAACAAACAAAAGCAATCAAAAGCATGGATGCATTTAATAAAATCGCACTGACAGGTACTCCGATTGAGAATCGTTTAAGCGATTACTGGTCCATTTTTGACTTTACAAACCCATGTTATTTGTCAACATTGAAAGATTTCAAGGAGGAATACATAACACCAATCGTGAAGTATGATGACAGAAAAACTTTAGATAAACTTAAAACAATAGCTAAACCATTTGTTTTAAGAAGACTTAAAACAGATGAGGATATTATACGGGAACTGCCTGAAAAAGAGGTTAACGATATCTATACCTCATTAACCAAAAAACAAATCAAACTGTATAATGAAATATTGGATGGTGTATTTGATGAAATTGACCGGCAAAAGGGTATTAAACGAAAAGCCATGATTTTAAAAACCATAACTCGACTAAAACAAACATGCAACCACCCAGATCAGTTATTAAACTCAGATAATCCTAAAATAAAGGAATCGGGTAAAATGGAATTATTGAGTGATATAACTGGAAATATCCTTGATGCTGATGAAAAAGTCTTAATCTTCACACAATATGTGAAAATGGGTGAAATTATTCAAAAACTCCTTTCAAAAAAATTCAAACAGGAAGTTCTCTTCCTTCACGGTTCGCAAACACGCAATGAAAAAACAAAAACCATAGATAAATTCCAAAAAGATAAGGATTTTAAAATATTGGTTGCAACACTCAAAACAGGAGGAACCGGTCTGAACCTTACAGCTGCCCAGAATGTTATTCATTATGATTTATGGTGGAATCCTGCAGTTGAAAATCAGGCAACCGACCGTGTTCACAGGATAGGTCAAAAAAATAACGTGATGGTTTACAGGTTCATAACACAGGGAACACTTGAAGAAGGCATTGATGAAATGATTAAAGCCAAATTGGATTTGGCTGAAAAAACAATAAGCACCGATGAGACATTCATCACAGAATTAACAACCGAAGAGCTTAAAAAAATATTATCATTGAGATTGTGATTAATTCAATCCAATCTCATGTTTTTTCAGTTTAAAAATATTTGTCAACTATTTCATCAGACAAATCATCTAAAATTTCACCATCCATCGCTCTTACTAAATATCCATATGCTTCTTTTTTTGTCATTAACATCTCATCTAAATCTATTTCAATCCATGCTCTATATAGGATTCTTTTTAAACTTTTAACCTGACTTAACACTTCCAGTTCTATGATATTATTGATATTTGGAAATTCAATCGCTTTATATGAATCCAACTCATCCTGGCTTAAGAATATATGATTCAGTTTCAAAACAAAAATCTTCAACTCCTCAAGCAATGCTTTTTTAAAGTCCTCTTCATAAAGATAAATCATCGCCTTTGATGAAAAGACATCATGCATCCTGTTGAACTCTTTTTTATCATATGCTATTTTTAAATGTTCTTCCAAATAATTTAAAGAATTTTTAACAACACTTCCAGTATCATATTCCTTCATGTATCTTTCAAAATCGTTGAAATCAAAATAATCAAGATATATTTCGTAAAATTTAACCCAATCCACACCGGCCAATCTCATTAATCCATATCCGGTAATTGTAGCATCACCATTACCGTCAACATCAACAAAACCCTGAGAGGTCAAAATGTCTTTTGCCAAATCAGATTCAAATTCAAGTTCAACACTGTCTAGCACTTCATCAAGATTGGGATTGACTTGAAGTTCAGTTAAAACGTGGAAAATCATATATGAATATGAAACAATGTTGAATTCCGGTTCTTTTAGAATATATTTCGGCAAGGGCTCCAGATTAACAAGAAACCTTGAGGTAGTGTAATTCTTCATATATTGAGCACGATAATTCACAAAATACTTGCTCAAATCAATTGTAGGTCGGACTTCAACAAATTCAACCTGGTCAATTGATGTTAAGCCTAAACCGTACTTATTGTTTATTTCATCAAACAGATCAATATCGTTTGTCTCGTATGCCTTTAAAAGTTCATTATAAATAAATTCATTGTCCATTCTATCAACTCTATTATTAATATTATTAACATTGTTTATAATTTTTTCATCCTCAATGAATATCAGCTCATAATCTAATAACTTATTTCATTGATTATTTTTTGCAGATATTTCTTTTTTAAAACAATTTCCCGTTTATTAGCGAGTCTGTCACTGTTGGGCTGAGGCACCTTATCATTTAATCTGGAAGCCCCGAGATATTTCGTATCCCCTTCGGTTAGATTATGAGCTTCACCATCATCAATTGCATTTTTGATAATAGTATAATCCTCAAACAGAATATCCAAATCATTTGCAAAGTGATATATCTCCAAATCACTTATGATTCCCTCATGATCATACCATATTATCAATAATGCCTCTTTTTCAAATAACCTGGAAAATGAAATCAGGTTAAAATAATCCAGATTAGCCAGCTTATATTTAACTGAAGGGTAACGTTTACCGCACAGTTTGGTTGAATATTCCATGAAAGATAAAAAAAAATTTTTTGATTCATTCAAAGCCACTTCATGAATGTTTTTTCCAATCAAGTCCTCAAATGAATCCATATTAATCAAAAATAATTAGTCATTATCCAGTGCAGGAATTCCTGTAATTCTTAAACCGCCATAATGGGATTTGTACTTGATATTCAATCCGATTAACAATGGAGTGATTTTTTCAATGATTCTTGCTTTTTCAAGCACTCCACAATCTATTGTTTTAATACCTGGTATTTTATCAATGATTTCTGCTGCAATGGCTTTTGATTCTGCATCATCACCTGCAATCAAACAGTCACAGTCGATTTCTTCAGGGATGTTTGCCAGATGTGAATTTGAAATATTACAAAATGCACAGATTACCTTGGCACCTGTTCCCTCAAGAATTGAAGCTGTTCTTTCAGCAGCAGATCCTTCCATCAAATCAATGAATCTGAATGGTTTTCCGCCAATGGCAGTTTCAAGAGGCACAGTTGCATCCATAATAATTTTATCGCCGCAGAATTCTTTAATTCCTTCAATTGTAGGTTTTTGAGCAGCCAATGGTACAGTGATGATTAAAATATCACCCATACGTGCGGCATCTTCATTTGCCATGCCCTCCATATTTGACAAATCATAATCTGACAATTCTTCTTTTGCCTTTGCAACAACATCAAGTGCTTTTTCTTCTTTTCTTGATCCAACAATCACATCTACTCCGGCAATTGCCAGTCTTTCAGCAATTCCAAGTCCCTGAGGTCCGGTTCCACCAATTATACTTACTTTCATTTTTTATCACCTATTTATTTTTTATCATACAATAATCCGCCAACAAATATCAAATAAGGAGGCAGTTTACCATCTTTTGCATATTGAATTTTGAATCCAAAAATATCCTCAACTGTCCTGTCAACGTCTGCACCCAATGCTTCAAGAGGATAACGCATCTTAAAAGGCATTTTACATGGCATTCCAAAATCCCTTGTGCATTTCATACAGAGATTACACTTGCCCAAAAACAACCCCTTGGAATTTTCATCTTCCAGAACATAGATTTCATTCATCAGACGGGCTTTAAACCTTTCAAAACGTTTTAAAATATGATTCAGTTCAATATCTGAATAAGTATCGGCCAGTTCTTCCTGTGAAAAATCTATTTTAAAAGCAACAAGTTTAAGTTTATTATAGGAGTTCCATAATTCATCCACATCAAAATCAAAGGGAGGATAACTCCAGTTGTAACCCAACATTTCCTGCTCTTCAATGCAGAGTCTGGAGAACTTTTCAAAGTCCACATACTCATCACAGTATTGTTCAACATCAACATCAGCAGTGATTTTTTTAATCTCTGACATAATTAATATTATTTAAATTGAACATAATAAAAGTTTCTATATAAATTATCTGATTAATACAGTGTTTAAAGCAATTTTCGAATTATACTTGAATGATTTGCGAACATCATCAAGTGATTTTTTTAAGGTAGTAACGACAGCATTCAACAGCCCTTCATCAAATTCTATGCATTGACCTCGTTATCTTTCAGAAATTCCATCAATTCAACCCGCCCTTCACCAATCTCATCAATCATGTTTCAGATTCAATATCTGATAATTCATTCATCTCTTATTCATATTCATAAATATATTATTCACACATAACAATCATGTTAATTTATTTATAGTCAACTTTATTAAATTATGCTCACAAATAAAAATTGATTTTAACATGTTAAATTGAAATAATAATGTAAAATTTACTTGAAATAAAACATAAAAGATATATAGTGAATAAATCATACATTAAACTACTTAAATTCAAAAAATTGATGAAAGGTGAAAATTTTGAAAAGAGAAATATATCACATATATGATATTATCCTAAAAACTATACTCCTTGTGTATGGTGATGAATTTTTAAAATTCCTTGGCGAAGAAAGATCTCTTAAAAAAGTGTTAAAAACTGAAATAATAACGAAAAAAGGCAGAACATTATATTTGGATTATCTGTGTATGCTTGAAGATGACACATTATTGCATATTGAATTTCAATTTAAAGCCGTGAGCGAAGAAGATTTGGAAAGATTTTTTGACTACAATATATTTTCACAGACAGAACATGATAGTCTTTGTGATACTGTGATAATTAGTTTCAGAACATGCTTGGCAGGTAAAAAAACACTTAAAATTGGTGAAACAAAAACCACACACCCAAAGTTTATCTATCTGGGTGACATTGACTTCAACAAAGTTTTAAATAATATTACAGATAAAGTCAAAAACAATTCTAGATTAACAAGCAATGATGAAATATTGTTGATGTTAATGTGTCTTGTTCCAAAAAACAAAAATAAGGTTGAAATTCTTAGCAAAATCTGTAAAATGCTAAAAAAGGAAGAATTATTTGATAAAACAAAAATTGATACATTTAAAGGAGTAATTTCACTTGAAATTCAAAATTTGATACCTGAAGTTGAACAAGAAAAATTAAAAGGAAAGATTAAATTGACACCAGAAACAAAAGAACTTATAAATAATGCAATCACTGA
>CACYBU010000020.1 GCA_902772665.1 uncultured Methanobrevibacter sp.
CCACTTGCAGCGTGTGTTCTGTAACATCCTGCACCTAAAATTGCTACTTTCATTTTTTTTGTCTCCTTAAAACATATATATTTTAATTTATATTTTTTACTTTTTTTACTACATGTTCATATTTAAAGGTATGATAATATTTATGGTAGTTATTACATGTAGTAATATAATTATTTAAATTTTTATTATATTTAAATTTTTATATGTCTGCTTTGTTTAGTATTATTTTTTCATTGTTTTCCTAATATTAGTAATACTTGTAATACTTTTTAGATTATCCTTTATAAGTTAGTATTACATTTATTTTTTAATATAAATAATATAATTCTTTTTTTTAAGATGGCAAAAATAGAAAGTTTTTTATTGGACATTATACTGAAACTTATATTGATTACTAATATAGAGGTAAGTATTCATGTATGATTTAATTAAAAAAGCGGTTCATGATGATGATGCGGCAATTGAAATTTCAAAAATGGACAAGGATGTCGGTTCTGTAGTTGATGCAATCTCAGAACTTTCACTTGAAGATGCTATGAAATTGGGGATGCAGTTTAAAAGATTTCCATTGGGATGTGATTTGACGGAAGTGGTTTCTGGAACTTGTGCATCTGATTTGGAATTAATGGATTTATTGGGTAATTGCAGGTTGTCTGATTTTATAGGAGCGCCAATTCACATCTGTGCATATGCATTTTCGGATATTGGAGAAAAATTCGGAATGACAGGTCTTGAAGTGATGCAGAAGGTTCATGAGATTGTTGACGTGCCACTAGATCTTGACCACTTCGGTGAAAACGGTGCAATGAGACTTCCGAAAAACATTTCCGGATGCGGAGGGGAGTGCTATAATAAGGGACCTGCATTTACAGAATGTCCCCGTGGAAGAATCCATGAAAGATTAATTGACAAGGAATTGGAGCAAAAAGATGATAAGGAAGGATGGATTAAATTATCATCATCTGTTGCAGTCAATGTAACTTCAGAACAGACCGGTGATGGTCATGCAGCACCTTTAAAAGAAGCAATCGACATTGCAGAACTTGCCAAAAAACACGGCAAGGGATTGGAATCAATCATGTTTGTTGGTGACGGATATGATGAGGTAATCACTGGGTTTGAAAAATCAATAGAAATTGGCGCCGATGTAATTGTGGTTGAAGGGGGGCCATTCAACAGATGTGAAAATACCACTGAAGCATTTGCAAAAACTATTGCGGCTGCTAGAATTTTATCTCCGGGTAAAGTGGTGGCAACAAACGGTGCATACGAACATGAAGTAAGGGTGGGACTCAGATCAGGTTTGAACATGGTAATCACTGGTTTTCCTAAAAATCATCATGGATATATGTGTGGATATGAACCAGGAACTGCAAGAAGAGGAAAATTCGGTCTCCCGAGAATAATTCAAATAATCAATGAGGAATTTCCGAACAGGGGACTGCCTGCTCAAAAACATGATTTACTTGCTATTGCAACAGCGGTTAAACTGGCAGGTCCAGAAAATATCTATCCTCACAAAATAGGTGATTATCATATTGGGGATGCTCACTGGGCAACACTTGTCAATTCCAGAATGTATGAAAATATTCATTTGAAACATACATTGGATGAAATTGTTGACATGGCTGAAGGAAGATGTGTTTCACTGCACGGTGGAAGGTTCATTTCATGGGTTCTTGCCGAAAAATTATCTGGACATGTTGATGAAATCATCATCAGTGATGTTGACAAATGGGTATTGGACAATACTGTAGATAATCTGCAGAACTGTCTTGATGCAACAATTATTGCAGAAAGTGATGATAAAACAGCAGCCGATAAAGCAGATTTTTCCATTGCTTCTTCCACAATGATTCCAGTTAAGGAAAATGTCCTTAAAAAAGTACCTGATGCTTTAACAATCATATAATTATCCATTAATTTAATATTAATGGATTTTTTAATTTTTTCATATTGTAAAAAATATTTTACATAAAACTTAAGGTTTAATAATCTTAAATTAAATAATAATTATAATATAATTTTTTTTCTAATCAAATACTTAAAGGTGAAAATTGTGAATTATAAAAAACTCATACTTGTAGGTTGTATTTCAGCATTCGTCGCTGTTCTAACTTCCATTTTGGGAGTTGCAGGTACCGTTATAGGTTCAGTTATTTCATCTGTGCTTTATAACATGCTTTCAGAAGCTTTAGAAAAACCTGTTTCAACTGCAACATTCAGCACAAACTTTGAATGGGAAATTGCATACATCTTCCCTCTTGTAGTCATAGCTTTAATTCAGTTATTGTTAATTTTCGCCATGTTGTCTGAATTCGGATATCTTCCATCTTCATTCCTTAACGCCTATCTGTCCCTGCAAAGCATTGCAAACAACAATCTCTACAGACTCCTGGGTGTGGCAATGTTAATTATAAGCATATATCCGATAGTATTGAAACCGGATATAATCAAAAAATCTCACGGAGTCATCATAGCAATTGTAGGGATAATATTCCTTGCAAGAGGATTTGTTGACTTGGGAAACGCAATAACAGATATCTATGAAGATGTGTTTATTCTATTTGATTTTCCAATAGCAATCCTTGCATTTGTCCTGATAGTGTATGTAATAATTATGATTCTCATATCAGCTAAAAATTCCGAAACTGAATTTAAATTATTCAAACATCAGGAAAATAAAGACAATTTCTCAAAACACATTGTCAAAAAAGTTCATCATTCAAGAAAACATGATGATTTCGATTATGGGAAAAAAACAGAAAAACCTAATGTCAAACACAAAACCCTCAATAAACCTTCAGGAACTGAAGTGAATTTTCAAAATCATATCAACACTGGAAAATCCGAAACCGGGATTAACAAATCCTCCGGAAATATTCAATTTGAGTCTAACGACCTGCTTGATGATTATAAAAAATAGTTGATTATAATGAGTAAAAAAGACAAAACTCTAAAGGATATCTTGGAGTTCATACTTTATGAAAATCCTTCAACTCAAGATGAAATAGCTGAAAGGATGGGAATCTCCCGCAGATATGTCACTCAGCTCCTGCAGCCTCTGGTTAAAGATGGAACTGTTAAAAGGGCATACATGATTGATTTGAAAAGCTATGAAAAAGTTGTTGAATCAGTGGCGGATTATTCAACTACCAGAAACCGCACGGGTAATGCTTTAATTAATGATATGCTGGTAAATATGGTGCATCATGTTCACTCACAGCTTGAAATGTCATTTGATGCAGTTTTGGAATATAATGAGGTTAAAGCCAATAAGGCTCTCGAAATGGATTACGCGACCAACAATATGGTTGAAAAAATTAGAACTTCGGTTGAGACAATTGTAAGTTTAAATAAACACTCTGAAATTTCAAAATCAATTCTCTACAATGAAATCGCCTATGACTTGGAACGTATAGGGGATTACTGTGGGCATATTGCAAAATTTGTCATCAATGATGTTTATGAGGTTGATGATAATGTCTTGAAGAAACTGAAAAAAATGTACAGAACCGCTCAGGACATGATTCATCTGGCAATGAAAGCTTTTGTTGAAGGAAAAACAGAACTGAAAGATGATTTAATGGAACTGGAAGAGACAATCCATATTATGCAATCCAAGGCCATTAATTTAATTGCAACCCAAATGGCTGAAAGTACATTCGATGAAAAAGAGCGTTCAAATTATTTCATTTATTTATTCCGTCTTATTAAGGCATTTAAAAGAATTGGAGATATTTCCGTTGAAATGATGGATGTTGCTGTTGAGTTCCATGATAACATTCCAAGACCAACCACTCCAAGAACTTTCAGGTAAAAAAATATTATTTTCAGGAGAATTATCTCCTATTTTTCATATATTCTTGTTGTAGCATGCCTGTCTGCCCAGCATTGAATGCAAACACCAATCGGAAGGCCTGCGGTATGTGTATGTGCCTTTAAAATTTTCACATCAAGAGTGGTGGTTTTTCCACCAAGACCCATAGGGCCTATTCCGGAGGCATTTATTTCTTCAAGAATTTCCTCTTCAAGCTTTGCTAGTACTGGATCAGGGTTTCTTTCGCCAATTTCTCCAAGTAGCGCTTTTTTACCTAATTTTAAACATAAATCAGATGTTCCGCCAATTCCAACACCTACAACAGTTGGCGGGCATGGTTTTCCTTTTGCTTTAAGAACAGATTCAACAACAAACTCTTTAATGCCTTCTATTCCTTCGGCCGGAAGGGCCATTTTTAAGGCATTGTTGTTTTCAGAACCGAATCCTTTAGGTAATATGGTTATCTCCAGGTAGTCTTCGTCGATTAGTTCAATGTCGATTGGAGGAATATAGTTTCCCACGTTAATGTTTGTATTTTCACGTGTTATCGGATCAACGATATTGGGTCTGATTGGAATTTCGTCTGTTGCCTTTCTGATTCCTTCTTCAATTCCTTCACGTATATTTTCAACTTCAACATTGCCTAACTTAACAAAAATCACTGGCAAACCTGTATCCTGACACATTGGAATGCCTTTTTCTTCAGCAAGTTCAATATTTTTTAAAATAGCTTCAATATTTAACCTTGCAAGTTCATGTTCTTCAACTTTAAGTGCATCTTCAAGTGATTTTTTTACATCATCACCGAGTACAATTACGGCCTGCCTGTAGAGTTCATAAACAGTATCTTTAATAATATCTTTAGTAATCAAATTAAAAACCTTGTGATAATCAATTAATCTTATTTTTGATTTTTGAAATATTTAAAGGTTAATTATATTAATCGGACAAACTTCCACACAATCTCTGCAGTGAGTACATTTTTCATTGTTGATTGTGATGGCTCCGCCCAGCACTTCAATTGCATCGCCAGTGCAGATTAAAAGACACGGGGCATCTGATGGTTGGCAGTGCATACAAAATAAGGTTGGAGTGTCAACATTTGGCTGTTGACAACTTCCGCAGGTTGTACATTTTGTACAATTCCCTGATTTAAACATAATTTTATTATTTTTCTAAAACAAGTCTTGCTCTGGCTTGACTTGTAATTACATGGACAAAGCCACTTTTTTTACTGGTATTAGGTTCATATAATCCTGCCATTTTAGCCAGGAATTTTTCCTGATTTTTGGATTTGACTTTGGCCGGATCAAGAATGCTAATCGCTCTTTTAGTACAGGCTTTGATACATGCAGGTCCTTCTTCTCTGTCAGCACAAAGATCACATTTTTCGGCAATATTTGCTTCAAAAGTCATTGCACCAAATGGACAAGCCATCACACATAATCCGCAACCAATACATTTTTTAGTATCGACTCCTTCATCAGTAATTGCTTCTGTTGGACAAATTGTTATACATGGTGCACTTTCACAGTGTTGACATACAATGGAGTAAAATGAAGATTTATATTCTATGATTTTTATTCTACTAGATTTATGAACTGATGCACACATATTTTCACAATTCATACATCCGTCACATAAATTACTATTTACAGAAATTTTTTCCATTGTATCACCTTTATAAACCTAATTCTTCACACTCTGCATCAACGTATTTTTGGATTTTTTCAATGAGTTCATCATTCAGGTGTCTGAATCTTTTTTGTGGTGCTAAATATTCTTTTACAGGTTTTCTTTCTTCTGGTCTGTAAGTAATCTCAAATTTACCATTTTCAATTTCATATAAAATCCAAGACCCAGTTTCTACAGCTAATCTGCCCATTTCAATTGTTTTTTCTGAAGGATATC
>CACYBU010000021.1 GCA_902772665.1 uncultured Methanobrevibacter sp.
ATGATACGGCCACGATTGAGCGGTCCGACTTTGGTCATGTCAATCCATTCATCACCAAGCTTGATTTCAATTTCTCCACCGCTCGGTTCTGTTAATCCAATCAGCATTCTTGTAGTGGTTGTTTTACCTGAACCGCTTAAACCTACGACACCAAAGATTTCTTCCTTATTTATAGTTAAACTAATTCCGTCAACTGCCTTTACCACACCACGTTCTATTGAATAGTAATGTTTTTTAACGTCTTTAAGTACAACTTCAGGTTCGCCGAACTCAGGGATTTCAGGTTTTTTAGGAACAGGAACTGTTTCCATGAAATGATCTACGACAAGCTGAGGTTCGCCTTCTTCCCGGATTTCACCATTTTCAAGCCAGATTACATTGTCAGCAAGTTCAGTCATTACTTCCGGCCAGTGTGAAGTGATAAGCATGGTAATATTTTTATCCTTGACACCTTCTTTTAAGGTGTTGTGAAGTTTTACTGCAGTTTGGGGATCCAGTGTACCTGTCGGTTCATCAGCTAAAAACATCATCGGGTTTTTAGCAAGTTGCCTTGCAAGTACAACTCTCTGTTTTTCTCCTCCACTTAAATCACGTGCAATATGAGTAATCCTATGGTTCATCTGAACCATTTCCAATAATTCCAAAGAAATGTAAAGTCCTGTTTCATACTCAATGCCGTCAGGTATCGCTCTCATTACATTTTCAATTACAGTTTCTTCATCGTATAATGCAAAATTACGTTGCAGCATGATGGAAATTCTTCTTTTAATGCTTGCAAATAATTTTCTTTCAGCATTAAAGAAATCAACCTCACGGGATTCGTATGTTGCTCCACAACTACATTTATTACCTGCATGAGAAGGGGATTCTACAGCCAAACAATCAGGGCAGACAGCAATATTCATTATGATATTACCTGCATCAGGCATGTATTCCTTAGTACCTCTCAGCATGTTGATTAAAACTGATTTTCCGCTTCCACTACGTCCCAATATACCTAAAGTCTCTCCTTCATTAATCTTTAAATTAATATCTTTAAGAACATCAACACCATCGAAAGTTTTTGTAATATTCTTAAGAGTTATAAAATCCATGAAATCACCTATTGAATTAACTTTTATTTTAAACTATTAATAATACTTTCTAATAACAATTGTTTTAATTTTTAAAAATCAGTGAATATCAAAATCCAAGTTTCCCGAAATCAGTGAACGGGCTATTGAAAACCCGTCAACACCAGTATTAATCATTTTTAAAAGATTTTCTGTGCTGTTAACTGAATTGTTTCCAATTACTTTAATATTGACATTATTAGAAATCTCTCTTAAAAGTTCCCAGTCCGCTTCGAAAACTCCCTTTTTCATGGCATCAACATGCAAATAATCAGCACCGCAGTCTTCAATATATCTTGCCAATTTTAAGGTATCGGTTCCTTCGATGTTTGCCCTGATTTTAACTGAAACTTCACTTTTAACATTATCGGCGATTTGAGAAATAAATTCACCCAAATCCTGGCGAAGCAACATTTCCTGACCACAGCCAATATCTAAAATTTCTTTTTGGCGACAATGACAATTAATTTCAACGATATCCAGATTTCCAATATTTCCCACATTAATAATCGGCTGAGGGTCTGTTGAGCGAACATTGACTGAAACTTTAACATTTTTGTGAGCCTTTTTAATTGAGCTGACCTCTTTTTCAATGTGTGTGACAATCCCCTCCAGAGGTATGTCGAATTCCTGTCTTCCACGGGCGATGATTTTTCTGCTTGCTTCAAGAGTAGGCAAGTCCAGACTGTATCCGCCTAAAGTAGCTACATTAAAACCATATGGAATAACCTTGTTTAGAAATTCCGCATTGGTTATTCCGGCCATTGGAGCAACTACCTTTAACATGACATTCCTCTAGTATTCTTTTTCAACAACCCATGTCCACATTTCATTGTTGTGTGCACGTATTTCCTCAAGGCCAATATCTGCCATATATGCTGCGTCTTCGGCGTTTTTACCTCTTCCAATGCCTGCCTTAAGTTTGATTCCTATTTCTTCGTCGATTTCAACCAGGAGGTCTTCAATTTCCTGTTCGGTGAGTCCGTTACAAGGAGACATAAAATTATCTCCTCCAATAAAGAACAGTAATGCTCCTTTTTTAATCAGTTTTGTCATAAGGTAATGCTGAGCCTTATTGACCATGAAACTTGTATCAAAGGCAGATTCAATATCTGTTAAAGTCTCTGTTACACTGTTGATGTCTATGTGAGCTGCCTGAACGAAACTGTCCTCTTCTGAAACCAGACTGTCAACGGCCAAAATCTCTTTTCTTTTACCTGACTGTGCACTTCCTGCTTTTTGAAGTGCAATTGTTGCAAGTTTTTGAGCTTCATGAGGGGTTTCGGCAGCGCCTACACCCATGCTTATAGTAATCGGATATCTGTTTCTAATTGATCTTTGAATTCTTAAATGGTCTTCTTCGTTTAAACCATTTGAAACTGCAAGCAAGTTATCGAATCTTGTAAAGAAAACTAAACCTTTTTTATTTCCAAAATGATTATTCAAATCTGCAAACAAACTTGCCTGTAGCATTTGTAAATCGGATTCAGTTCTTGGTCTTGGAGTAACTGTCCAAGGGCCGTAATTATCAATTTGTATTAATGTCATTTGTATCATTTAATATTCGCCTCTTTTTTTAAGGAATACTATCTATAATAATCTGTGCCAACTCTCTTTTAACACATAAATTATTCATTATAGTATTTGTAACTGTTACCTTATTAACTATTTGATTTAATTGTGATTTTAGATGGAAATCTTTCACGTCTATAACAATATTATCTAAAAAATCCTGATATAGTGATGCAACACCAATTGAAGAGACTTCAATGCCTAAAGCCTGCATGAATTTATTAGCCGGTCCTGAAACGGCACCCGAACCTATAATCGGCGAAACAGCAATAACATGAGTGTCTTTTAAAGCATCATGAACTCCTTCAAGAGATAAAATTGGTGAAATTGAAGTGATGGGATTGGAGGGTCCTATAATTACCGCATCGGAATTTTCAATTGTGTCGATGATTCCTTCACTTGGAGAAACATTGGAAAACTTGATGTCCAAAACTTTCGGCTGTGACTGATGCTTGATTAAAAAATCATGGAATTCCAACTCCCCAATATCTGTGACGATTTTAATATCAGACTGCTGTTCACTCATCGGAATTATTTTTGACTCTATTCCCATATTTTCAGCCTGAATTTCACATGCCTTTTTAAGACCGTACCTTTTCATCAACTGAGTTTTTTGTATTTTGGTTGCACGGTCGATGTCTCCTATTCTGAGAAGTTCTTCGCATCCAAGCTCGGCGAGTCTTTCATGCGTAATGAATGTGTCGTCTTTTACACCATACCATACTTCCTCGTTAATCATGTCGGACATTGTATACAATACCGTGTCGATATCTGCAGAGACATAAACTCCTGAAAAATAATTATTTTCCAAAGTATTGACGATAATATTTAACTGTGACGGGTTTACAATTTCCTTTAGCCCTTGCAATAATTTTGGAGTGCCAGTTCCCCCAGATAAAACAGTAATCATGATTATCACCTATTTTCTGAATACATCTGATTGTTTAGGCATTAAAACAGATTTGATGTTTGAATCCGTCTTTCTTAAAGTATCAAATGCATTGAATCCCCGTATAATGACAACAGGAATGCCTTCATCAGCCTGTCCCATGATAAGAGATGCTGCCGCCGCCAGTTCATCACAGGTTGCAATTTCTGTTGTTTCAAGTTCACGACCATACAAATCCTTTTCACCGACACGTTTCCATATTGGTGAAATTCCTGAACATCCTATGGCAGTGCCGACAGCTCCAAACCTGAAAGCCCTCCCCTGAGTATCTGTGATTATAACTGCAATCTCCTCATCAAAACAGTCCTCCAAGCACTGCCTGATTTCACGGGCAGAATTATCGGCATCACAGGGCATCGGAGTAGCCAACCCTTCACCAACATTGGATTCATCAATACCGGCATTTGCACATACAAAACCGTGTTTTGTTTCGGTTATGATGAAATTAGGTCCGATACGCACAACTTCACTAGATTCGTTTAAAATAGCTTCAACCAGTCTAGGATCCTTACCGGATTCATTGGCAAGCCTAATGGCAAAATCAGATGGTGTCAGGTCATCCAGTTTAATAAAATTTTCTTCCGCCTTTGAAATTAAAGTTTCAGCAATCAAAACGATATCACCGTGATTCAATCCACAGCCCTGCTTTTCAATTGATTCTTTAATGATTTGAGAAATATCACTGTTCCCGTCAACAATGGGAATATCTTCTAAGCCAAACAATTCAATACTCATAAATATCATCTAAAAATTAATAAAAAAAAGAATTATGGATTATAGACATCAATTGTCCATTCTCCATCAAAAACCGCAGCACTTGATGTTACCGGTTTTTTATAATTTGCAAAAATACCCTCATCAAATATGTATTTTACTGCTTCCTTGGCAGTTTTAGCCTCGAAATTAACCTGGTCTGGTACCTGACTGCCATATGTTGAGATAAATACTGCCTGTCCATATGGCACCTCTTCAACCAATATCTTTTTATCGTTGGCTATTCCAACATAACATCCGTATTCATCTTTTTTATTTGTTGATGTAACAACAGCCGCTATTCTCGGAGTGTTGTAATCATCCTTTTCATAGTCCATAGTCAAGAGTGAATATGCAATTGCATCCTTGATATTCATTCCCAAACCTATTTTATCTGCTATAACATCAGTGTGAGCTCCATTTGAAACAATGGCCATATCTCTTACGATGCGAATACAGTTATATGTAATATATGTATTCTCGTAAATATCCTTTTCAAAACCTTCCTTCGGAACAACAGCCGCACGGTTATCGAATTTCAGACATCTCCTATTTGGAAATGATCTGCTTGATACCCTGTATGCCACGAAAGGTTTACCATCACAATTCATTCCAGTTGATAAAATTCTCCCAGTATACATTTTATATCTCCATATTTAAAGTTCAGGACGTTGTACCGCCACCTCTGCAGGTACTCCAGGAGGAGTCTGTATGACAATTTCGCCCGGTTTAATAGTAACCTGTCCCTGGTCAATGACCTTTGCCTGTACCCCTACAGCACTGCCTACAATCGCATCCGAGCGATCCTGGCCGTTGACAGTAACTTTATGTAAATTGGCCACAGGCATTACATAATATTCCTGATCACCAGAAACATCAGTAACGTTGGGTTTTCCACTTACATCCTCAATATCATCTGCGGTGTCTGCCTGAACATCAGTAGCTGAAAAATTACTTGTAACAACTAAAAAAATCATTATAGTAAAAAGAATGTCAATAAAAGGAACCAGATTGATAGATGGTTTTTGACCCAATTTCTTTTTGTATTTTTTAACATCAATTGCCATTACAATCACCATTTATTGTCTCAGTTTACTTTCAGTAATTTCAGCGTTAACATTACATTTCTCTAAAATAATATTTGCAATACTTTTATCCAACATACTTGGCTTAAAAGAAACTTTAATATTAGCGTAAGGATCAGAAATCAGTCTAGTATTAACAACACCTTCAGCCTCCTGCAAAGCTTCAAGTGCACATTCCACATTAGAATCAACTCTAACTTTTACTACAGCATATCCCCAGTTAGTCATTTTCGTAGCAAGTTCGATTTTATCCATTTCAGCATCAATCAGTCCCTGAATATAAGTGTATAACGGCAACAACACAATAGCAACCAGAAGACCCATGATAGTGGTTGTTAAAGCAACATATATCCCTTCCGCCATTGCGGCAGTGTCCGGATGCACACCCAATGACTTGAAAGTCATCCAGATACCAATAACGGTACCGATTAAACCTAAAAACGGAGCAAGTTCAATAATGGTTTTTACAGTACTCAAACCTTTGGTCATCTTAGCAACTTCAACGATGAAAATCTGCTCCATACTTTCTTCAACTTCTGTTTTATTCTTGTAACCTATTTTTAAGGTTTCGGAAATAATTCTAGAAATCGGATTTTTAAAACCATTAATCTGCTTTAAAGCTTCAACAGCACCTCCCCTTTCCATAGATGCTGTTACAACACCGAAAATTTCAGTTGTATCAACTTTACTAATTCTTTTAAGATATGCAATTTTCCTTAATGAAATAATAAGACCGTAAATACCAACAAAGAGGATAATATAAGTAATAATTCCTCCCTGAGTAAAAATATCCATTATCCCATCAATGAAAGGCACAATATACTCAACAATCATTTTTATCCCTATAATTAAATTATATTGAAAATCGTTTATAAGAATAGTTTATTGATTCATATACTTAAATGGGACTGTCCAGTAATAAGTTTATACTTTTTTATAATACTTTCTGTGTCACTGTCTTTTAGAGCCATTAGTTATTATTATTCCGTTTGAATTCAATTGGGCTTGAAACCGTGACATTCTTAGATATATTCTTATGTATCCTGTCTTTTAAGTTTAAGACATCAGAATCAAAAGTTATGAAATTAACGGGTTCTTTAAATGTTAATTGGAGATAATATGCTTCATCTAAGTGAATCACATCTGTTTTATGGGCTCCAATTTTTTTGAAATCTTCAACTTTAAATCCACTGTTAACAAAGCCAATTTGATAATATTTATCTAGAGGAAAATCACTAATTTATTGGACGAGATTTTAGGCACTGTTGCATCTGTACTGAGAAACTTGTTTTTATGTAAAAAATTTATTATATATAAAACTTAATCAAAACCCTTATTTTAAAATATTCATTTATAATAATGTCTTAATTATTTAATGAGAATTTTTAGGATGATGATTCAATTTATTATAAGTTTTTAAAAAAGTTTATAAAAAGTGTGTGAGTTATATATAATTATGAACAAAAACAAACCCGCACAGTATTAGATTGTATTGAAAATTTATTTAAACCCTTTGTCAATAAAAAAGGTGAAGTCGAAAATAGTGAAAATAATAATCCTATTTTTATAATGTTTATTGTCATGATTTTATGTGTCAGCAAGTTATTGAGTAAGTAATGGTTAAGCAATTACAAAACTACTCTTTAAAGCTGTTTTCAATGATATCTATTTCTTCAGCAGTTAATTCATATAATTCGTAGATTAATTGGTTTATTTTATCATCTAATTTATCAACTTCTTTCTGTAAAGGTGCAATTATATTTAAACTTTCATTAAATTCCTTTTCTAATAAATCTTGGATTTTTCGTTGTTTTATATCTACTTTTTTCTTTTTCATCTCATGGAGGAATTCTTCAAAATCTAACTGATAATAGTTTTCTAACTTTTTAGAAAGTTTATTTATCTCAAAAGTTCTTTTAATCCATTTTTGAAATGAATTTTTTTCTTCTAAAAGTTTATTAGTCAAATCCATTATTTTGTCTACATCGGATATTATTTCTTCTGAATAATCTGTGTTAATTGTAATTGGAAGTTTTTTTGCGTTTTCAATCAAAATTTTTGCGAAATTTTTTTTATTTTTATCCATATACTTTTCTTCATAGTACCATGATATCATTTTAGAATTTATTATAGCTAAAAAGTATTTTAATAGGTTTTTATTGTCTATTTCATCTTTCAATACTATATTAAAACCTATTTGAGCATTATATAATTCTTCTTCAGTATATCCTGCAAAAATTCTTTTTCTAGGTTCATTTGGTGCAAAGGATAAAATTTGTCTTATCAATATTCTAGGGTTTTTAAAGAATTTTTCTTCCCTAGGTGCTCCTAACCATTCCCCATATTTGATATATTCTTTTCCTCCCCATTTGATACAGTATCTTGTAATATCTGAACCATCTAAAAGCTCTTTGAATGTATCGTCAATTTTATAGTTTGAATGAAATTTTCTGTTTTTTATAATATCTTCACTCATTCCTTTATATTTATCATAGGGCGTTAAACCTAAACTAAAATCACAATAATCAATTAGAATTTCTTTATTTCTATCGATTTTCTTTAATAAATCAAAAGTAAAATCATCAGAATATATATTGATTATCGAATTATTCTCCAGCCATCTGTCTTGTGTGAAGTAATGTTCTGAATAGTTACTTATTGGGATTTCATCAATATCTTCTTCTTTAATTAGTATTTTTGTTTTATTATTTTTATTGTGTTCCTTTTTAAAGACTAAAATAATTGGTTCAACATTAGCATCTTTAAAAATATCATCAGCGGTTCTAACAATATTTAAAATGGAAGTGTTTTTAAGAATTAATTTCCTTATTTTAGAATAAGTGGAATTAAATAAAATAGAATTAGGAATAATGAATGAGAAAATACCCTTATCTTTAAGTAAATCGTAACTTTTTTCAATAAATGTGGAATATAAATTTATCCTATTGAATGAAGTTTTATAGGTTTCAAATATATATTCAGATATTTCATTATCCATTTCTTTAATATCTACATAAGGCGGGTTGCCAATTATGACATCGAAGCCACCATTATTTATTATTTCTTTAAATTCATTTTCCCAATTGAATGCTTTTGTACCTACAATCGATTCATCTTTAATTAAAGAGTCACCACATTTTATGTTGGCATCTAAATTAGGAAGCTTAAAACCTTGTTTAACACCAATAGATGTAGCTAACTTTAAGAATAAGGATAATTTTGTTATTTCAACTGATTCTTCATTAACATCAACTCCATAAATGTTATTACTAATGATTTGTCTCCGTTTATCTAGATTATCAATGAATCTGTTAAGGGTTTCATCACCACTATATTTGCTATCATGTAATGTCTCATGAATTTCAAATAATACATCTACTGCTTTATTTAGGAATGCACCACTTCCACAGCTGATGTCAATTATCTTAACATCTTTTAGTTTTTTATCTAATTCATCTAATGAATTTAAATCTTCATATTCGCTTATTAATTCATGTGTTGTACTAGCTTCACCACTGATACTCAAATAGGGGATTATGGTATTCCTACAGATGTAATCTGATATATATTCAGGTGTATAGAATACTCCATCTTTTTTTCGCCTTTCTGTTATCTCATCTTTTAGTTCTTCAATATCTCCAATACTATTCTCAAATATATGCCCTAAAATGTTCACACTCAACTCTGAACGAAAATCAAAGGAAGATATAATCAATAAATTTTTATAAATTGGATTTAATGAATCTTTGTATTCACCAAGTAACGATTCTATCTCATCATATTTTTCTTCAAATTTCCAAGTTTTATAGCAATCACTGAAGAAAGATAAGTCTTCTATCTCATCCCTTATTTTTAGATGCCTTAAGCTTTCTTTAAAGAGTCCTCCATTGAATGCACCAATTTTTCTTTTTTCATTACCTTTATCGGCAAATCTAAATAATTCATTGAGTCTATCCCACATTGTGAATTCAAATAGATTTTTATGTCTAATTGGTGTTAGTAGTACATCTGCTGTTGTTTCTGAAGGAATTAATCGCAAATCTTCAGCAAAACAAAGGAATATGAATCTGTTTAGTATTAATTGGGCTAATCTAATAGCTTCTATTCTATCAATACAATCTGACGAGTATTCAAGTTCTTTTATCAGCATTAGTCTTGTTTCGCTAAATAGCTTGTAAAACTCATCTTCCAGTTCTCTTTCTATTATTCTTGTTTCTTTTAGTAATGTCTGTGGTATGTCTTTATCGATTAATGAAAATTTGCTGAAGATAAGTAAGAATCGTTTAAGTACATTTGGGTCAGTTAATTGCTTGAATTTGAATGATATGTATTTCTCTCTGTAGCCGGGATTGAAAAATCTAAATTCATCATAATTGGATACGAATGCCCATTGAGTTTCTTCTTTGATGCTTGCATAATTAGTTACTTGCTCAATTGGGGACTGTTCTCTGTTATATCTTTTGTTCAAATCTTTGCATGTTGTACCTTTTAATTCAACTACAACATGATCTTTATCGCCTTTTTTGAGAGTAAACTCAACAGGTATGCCTTCATCACCAATATTCTCTTCATATTCTATGTCTGTGAATTCATAGCCTAATATGTTTTCTAAAATAATTTTAAAGAATCTTATGTAGTTTGTTTTTTCACTTTTTAATTCATCGTTATCTAATTTTTTAATCCAATAACTGATGGAGTCACAATCAGCATTAACTGTAAGTTCATCATCGTACAGTCGTATAAACTCTTCCATTTTCTTGTCATTGAATAAGTTATTTTCAATTTTAACTTCAGTCATTCAAAACACAAACCTCTGGCATTATGTCATATAATTCTGTAACTGATTAATAAAAATAATATATGCTGATGAGGTGTTACTGGAGTAGTTTATAATGCTGACTATATATTATTAACTATGGATATTTTAACAATTAAAGTATTAAAAGAAGTAATTGAGAATTTGAATAATAATTATTATACTTTTAACTTCAAAAAGCAGATATTCCATTAATGCATCCATAGTTTCTGAAATATTTTGATATAGTAATGAAAACTTAAGTAAAACTGTTGTAAAAACTCATGGAATTTATTTCAGTTTTGCCACAGTATTCCATGACATTCTAACAAAATCAGGCATTTCATCATAAGTATAGTTTGAGAGGAACTTTTTGGTTGCGGGATCTGAAGGATAACCTGATCCTATGCCTCCGGATTTTATATATTCCTTATTGATTTCTTCAATGTATGCATCTCTTTCGGCTTTTGCAATAATTGATGCAGCACTCACCTGGATATATGTATCATCAGCCTTGTGTTCAGCAATAATGTCAAAACCTGTGTCATTTTGAAGATTTTTCTGAAATCTTTCAGCCTTAACGTCCACGGCATCTACAATAGCTTTTTCAGGTTTTAATCTTAAAATAATTTCTTCCATTGCATTCTTTTCAATTTCATTAAGATTGGTACCCTCCACCCTCATTTCATCAATCTGGCGGGCGGAAATGACAATAATGTCATATTCAAACATTTTCTTTAATTTACGGGAAAGAATTGTGCGCCTGTTTGGAGTTAATCTTTTGGAATCCTTAACCCCCATTCTTTCAAGGACTTTTT
Organism: uncultured Methanobrevibacter sp.; assembly: GCA_902772665.1. Classification (GTDB taxonomy): domain Archaea; phylum Methanobacteriota; class Methanobacteria; order Methanobacteriales; family Methanobacteriaceae; genus Methanocatella. The sequence goes on from CACYBU010000021.1 coordinate 11,085, forward strand.
CCATTTTTTCAGGAATAATAACTCCTGCAATTACCATAGGACCTAAAACAGACCCTCTTCCCGCTTCATCAACACCTAAAATATCCATAAAAATCAGAAAAAAAATAGAAATGAAATAAAAATAAATTTATTTCATTGCCCTGAGACGGACTTCAGGTTCTAAAGCAAGAGGTTCGGCAGCAACAATTGCAGTTCCTTTTGCAACAACGGTCATTGGATCTTCAGAAATTTCAATAGGAATTCCTATTTCATCGAAAATCCTTTCCTTTATCCCTCTGAGTCTTGAACTTCCTCCGACAGCAACAGCATTGTTATAGACACCCATCATTAATTCTGGAGATAATCTTTCAAGAATAACATTCAAACCGTCAACAATTTGTTGCATAAACGGTTCTACTGCATCTGCAACTAGCATAGAGTCAATAACCACTTTTTTAGGCCTGTTTGTTTCAAGAGATTTTCCGATGACTTCAACACTTAAGTTTTCAAGCTGTTCGGAACAGTGCACCATACCAACTTCCATTTTTGCAGACTCCGCATCATGAATACCAATAGCTACATCGTATTTTTCTGCAACAAGCTCTACGATTTTA
>CACYBU010000022.1 GCA_902772665.1 uncultured Methanobrevibacter sp.
ATCTAGCGATTATGCAAACACCATTGAAGGCAGTATCAAATATGCTTACAGTAAAAATATTTCCCGCTTAGGTGGACTAAAACACCTTATAAAAGGAATTGAAGAATTACCTAATTGCGAAAGTAAGCAATTAACTATTCAATACTTCAAAAAAAAACTTTGGTTATTATGATAAACCAACAGAAACAGAAGTAAAACCATTTAAATTTGAAGGCAAAGAAGTAAAAGTTAATGTTTATGAAAATCATACTGATAAATGGATTGTCTTTAATGAAATATTCAATGGCATAAATTTAGTATTAAACTTCAATAGCTTACAAGGTTCATTAATTAGAAAAAGTGACAACGAATATATATCAACTTTTGAATTTAAGTACAATAAACAGTTGCTTAAAATAACAAAAGATGAAATGAAGGGCATTACTGATTTGTTAGCTGAAGAAAATGTTACAGTCCCTAAACAATTTGGCAATAAGTTAAGGCAGTATGTCAAAAATAATGGCACATTTATATCAGAAAAGAAAAATTTAAGTGCCGAACAAAGGTTGTTTAAAATATTTTACAACAGTGCAGTTCCAGTTAGAGAAAAAAGGCAGAAATTAGGTCATTACTTGAAAGAAAACGGATTAATATTGCGAAGAAACATTAACAATCCCTACCTATTAGATAAAAATACTAATGGATATAACTCAGTTAATATAGATGATATTGTAGAAAAATTAGATAATGAAATTTTCAATAATCTTGATTTGGTTCATTCCAAAGATGTTGAAGATGCCATTGGATTTATAGGAGTTAGAAAAAAGCCTATATATAATATAGTCAAATTTAACAATTGTTTGTATGACATGGTTAATTTTAAAGTAATATCAGCTAATGATGAACCAGTCTTTACATTAATTGAAGTTGCACATAATTTTAATCCACAAGCAAAAGGGGAAAAAATACAGTATTTTCTAGAAACTTCTCTAAAAAAACCTAATGATGAATCAGATATAGATGTATTGAAAAAAGGTTTTTTAGAAATGATAGGTTACATATTAACTAGCGGAAACCCATTAAATGCCTTTTTCATCCTTTCAGGAATTGGGGGAGCTGGTAAAGGACTTGCTAGAAATTTAATTACAGCAATTTTTGGAACTAATAAAGTAGGCGGATTACCATTACAAGAACTTACACCCGACAACAGATTTGCAACTGCACACCTTGAAAACAAACAAGTCAATATAGTATCTGATTCTCCGACAAAACCAATTGAAGATACTGGAATGTTAAAAGCCATTACTGGATATGATGATATTCCAGTAGAACCAAAAGGTAAGGATAAATATATGATTCCAAAAGAAGAGGTTCCAGATATGATTTTAGTATGTAACAACTTTCCAAAATTTAAAAAAGAGATAGAAGAAGCGGTTATTCAAAGAATAGTGTTATTCGAATTTCTTAATCAATTCAGAGGTACAGATAAAATGAATCCAAAACTACTTGAAGAAATACTCAATAATCCCGATGAAATGGAATGGTTACTATACAATGGGATAAAAGCATATGAAGAGATGATAACTGAAGGTAAAGATTTTACAGCTAGAGTCGATATTGAAAAAACAAGAGAATTGTTGAATAAACATACAAACCCGATTTCATTCATATTACCACGATTAGTCAAAAATTCAGTTGAAGACACTAGTTCTGAAGACCCTATTGTAGCAACTGAGCTAAATCAATTAATCCAGTATGTTGCAAAAAAAGAAGGATTATCCATAAGCAACATTGATGCCAAAGGCAGAATAAAAGCAAAAGATTTAATTTCAGAAATTCGTAACCTCTTTGAATTTGATAATGAATGGACATCGAAACTAGCTAGTGTAAAAGGATATGATAATTCAGTTACTATATATCCCGATATTTATAAAACTGAAGACTATGATTCATTGTTAGAAGAAATGAATAATAATAAATAAGAAAAAGAAAAAACAAAGGAAAACTAGAGTTCTAGACTTGAATGATGCCAAGTCTAGATAACTCTCATTCTTTTTTTAGCTCCAAAACTTCGCCAAAATGCTCCTTTTACAACACCTAGAGAACAATCATATATACGAAAAAATGACAAAAATATTTTTTAATTGATTAATTTTTTATTTAATTGTGTAATTAGGTGAGTATGGGTCAAAGTCTATGAAATCATAAAGACCGTATGAGACCAGCCGATTCGCCGAATCCCGCTTTCTCCATTGCCTAGACTTTTTTGCCCAAACTCTATAAACTCTAGATTTACCCCATTTCCAAAAAT
>CACYBU010000023.1 GCA_902772665.1 uncultured Methanobrevibacter sp.
CCTAGTCTGGAAGGGCGTAAGACTCCTAATCTTAAGATCGAGGGTTCAAATCCCTCCAAGTCCGCTTTTTTAAAAATTATCCAAAGTAATGGTTTTAGGCTTTTGAACCTTATTTTCAAACAAAATCTGACCATACCTGCCACCACCGCCCGGAACAACATTGACTGTTCCTTTTCTGAAGGATTCAATAGCCAGAGAAACATTGACATCAATCTTTTTGATGTCCTCAAGAGGAACATTAATCAAAACATCAATCTCTGTTTTGAAGTTATCGATTAATTTAAGCCAGATCCTCTGAACAGTTTTTGTAGTAACACCTTTATCATAAACTGAAGCGATAATTTCAGCCAACGGCATTAAATGAATGTAATCCGGCCTGAAATCCGGATGTCTTGGTTTGGAAAAATCTGCAATTTCAGATATTCTAAAATCAACTCCTTTTTTAATCATACCACCGCAACCGCATTTCATTTTATTGTCCTTTGCCGATAGGGGGTCAATAAGTTTATGGCATTTTGTGCATGCCGTCATGTGATATTTACCCAAATTGGGAACCAACCCGTAGTTTGCCTTAACATCCCTGTTTTTAATTGCCTTTTTGATTGAAGTATATGAAATGTCTTCAAGTTCCATCTGATTGAATTCCCTGCCTAACCTGTGAGGCCATGGAGAGTGTGCATCCGAATTTGTGAGAAATGTGAAATCCTTAAGCTCTGAAACCCTGTCGGCCATAAATGTATCGGCCGAAAGACCAAGTTCAACAAAATCCGGCTTATTTTGATAGCAGTCATAAATACTGTCATGTGACTTGTACATCCCAGTCCATGGCGTAAAAGCGTGCGCCGGACCAATCATACAATCATATTCATGAACAAAATCCAGAAGTTCCGCTCCCCCATATCCGGTTTTAGGTCTTCCGTCAGAGGTTTTGTTTTTTGATGGCAGTTTATCTGACAGTTCACGTGCAGTATCCATATCTGGAATAATAATGAGATGATGGATTCTGTTTTTTCCTTCTACTTCACATGTCAAAACAAAATCACAACCGTCAGTATGATAGATTCCATCACCCAGATAATCCGTACTTTCCTCTACAATATCCAACCATCCCGGATGAAACCCATCACCAGTACCTAAAAGATGAAGTCCCTTCTGAGAGGATTTCACAGCAATATTTTTAATGAGCATATCCTTTGATGATGCCATTGAAAAACAGCTGTGAATATGAAAATCAGCATTAACCAACATCAATAATAAGTTTAGAAAGTATTGTATTTTAAGTTTATCAAAAAAAGTAAAATGAAATATTGGATTATAATCATCCAATATATCTTAAATCATCAGCATTTCCAGCATTAGCTTTATTAATTAAATCTTGTTCCATTTGCTGAGCTCTAGCAATCATTTGCCTGGTTTCTTCAGCCCTTTCATCTAATTTATCAGTATTGATTTCAAAATTAAGCAATAATGCTAATTTATTCAGTAGTGCTTCGGCAGCTTCAGCATCAATGAAATAACCTGGAGTTTCACCCATAAGTCAGGATCCATGTATTCCTTTTCTAACTCCCAAACCCAAAAATAATCCTGAAGCTCCGACGATTCCACCGTCATTGGATCTTATTTCAATATTTGCTTCTTTTAATAATTCAATATTTTCCGGACAGGTTGCCGCTCCAAAGACTTTAGGATTTTCAACAGGCTGAGGGGAAGTGACCATGCCACCCAATGTGAAGATTCTATCAATGTTAAACTGTTCAACGAATTCTAAAATTTCCTTACATGCAAGGTATTGGCCTTCAGGAGACAGACACTGAGTATTCCCCACAAGAATTATCAAATCCAGATTATCTTCACCAACACTCTTTAAATAGTAGAGTTCATTGTACATGTTTTCTATTATGCCCTCTTCCTTTACAAGAACCTGTGGAGGGAATGTCGGAGAATATATTTCAGCGAATTTGGTAGCTCCAAACTCATCAATCATATAATCAGCAGCCAGTTTACCAACATGTCCAAGACCCGGCAATGCTTCTATGAAAATAGGATTGTTTAATTCTACATTTTCCAAAACAGTTATTTCAGTAGTGTTCATTGATATTACTCCTTATTCATTGCTTCTTTTTTTAATATTCGTCGATATTTACCATATTTGTCCTCAATAGAAAATTTAGGAGGATATATAACTTTAAGTGGTCCCCCACATTTCGGACAATCCTCTTTTAAAGTATAAATTCCACATTCAGGACATTTATTCATTTTCATCTTCATAAAAATCCAGTTTAATCCAAAAAAAATAAAAATGAACCGTTTCCACCGGATTCCTCAACAACTGCAATGCATCTGTCAGCAGCGAGTTTAAGAGTTTTTTCCGCCAATATATAATCAGTAGATTTGACAGTGATTCTGTATCTTGGTGCACCAACACACTGGACTTTAATTTCCTCTTCTTCATCGCCGTTGTCCTCAGCGGCCTTAAGAGCGGAAATAATAACATCCACACCATCAGGTACAAATGTTTCAATGTCCACGTAACCACTAATATGAACTTCAGGAGGAGTAATGTTCTTTTTAGCCACTTCAGTAATGGCATCAGCCCAATCCTGCGGGATTCCTTCTTCAACTAAAG
>CACYBU010000024.1 GCA_902772665.1 uncultured Methanobrevibacter sp.
ATACGGAAGAAAAGCTAAAAGATCTGTTAAAATCATTGAAGAAAACATGAAAAAAAATCATGTTTGTCCTAAATGTGATAGACCATATGTAAAAAGACAGGCTGCTGGAATTTGGAAATGCAGAAAATGTGGCGCAGTATTTACTGGTGGAGCTTACGTTCCGGAAACTCCAATGGCTAAATCCGCAGCACGTAGTATAAGAGATATTAAAGTGGAGGAATAATCATTGTATAGGTGTCCACGTTGTGGAGCAGAAGTAGATCATAAAAGCTACATGGAAAATAAATGTCCTAAATGTAGATACAGGATTTTATTCAAGAATGTTCCAGAAACCACTAGAATTATAAAAGCAAGATAAACATTTTGCTTTTACTAAATTTTTTTACTATTTTTGATTTGAATGTTAATCTCAACTTCCAGGAAACCTTCTCAAAATACAAGAAAGTTTTGTAAGATTTTAGCTCGTGTAACTGATTCAACTTCAGTCAACAGAGGTAAAATGAACATGAGGGATTTATTGTTAAAGGCACTGGAGGTTGATGAGTACAATTTGGCTATTGTCAATGAAGTTAAAGGAAATCCGAGTAGGGTTTCTTTCTATTCTAATAAAGGTGAATTGTTGCTCACAATTATAGTTGGAGTTACAATGGACAATGAAAAAACCAATTTTGCTCCTTCCAGATTAAAAATAGTTTCTCAGGTTAGGGAACTTGATATTTTAAGCGATATCCTTGATTTAGATTTAGTGCATGAAGCAGAGGATAATTATATTTTAGTCTCTAAAAGTGATGATTCACTGGCAAGAATTCGTTTTGTCAATAAGTTTGGAGATAAACTCACATTCCAGATTAAGGTTAAAAAGGTTTTAGGGGTTTCAAATGATTGATGAAAGTCCGTTGGAAAGTGTCAAAAGTGATATATCTGTTGAATTTAACAATCGCATTCAGGCTAAAATTGTTTATGATTCCATTATTCTAGAATTTGAAACTGCTCCTGATTTCAGATCCTCCATGACAATTGAATTGGAGGGGTCTAAAATTCTGATAAGAATTGATGCTGAAGATTCCACCTCTTTTAGGGCTTCCATCAATTCGGCAATCAAGTGGATTAAATTAGCATTGGAAATAAATAATTTGACAAATTAATATTTATATAACTTAAAAGGTGATATTATGGAGATTCCTGAAAATATTCAAGAACAGTTAAATCAGTTCCAACAATTACAACAGCAGGCTCAGGCTGTAAGCATGCAAGTTCAAAATGTTGAAGTGCAAATTCAAGAAACTGAAAAAGCATTGGAAGAACTTAAAAAAGGTGATGAAAATACTGAAGTATTTAAACAAGCCGGTACTTTACTTATTAAAGTGGAATATGCTGACGCTTTAGCTGAAATGGAAGATAAATTAGAAACTCTTGAGTTAAGAAAACAGACCATGGCTCGCCAAGAAGAAAGGGTCATGAAAAAACTCGAAGAAATGCAGGCTTCTATTCAAACTGCAATGCAAGGTATGGGTCAATAGACTTATCCTTGATTTTTCTTTTTTTAGATTTTCATGTCAAAACTTAAAGTATTAACCAGGGATGACCTGACAAAAATTTCTGATGATTTCGGTGAAATTTTAGAAAGTGAAATTTCAAAGGCTCTACCTTCAAAGGAAATTGAAGATCTCGATTTGGATATTGTTTTGAGTTATGAGAATAATCAATTAGATGTTGATGTTGATGTTGGTGTTAGTTTTGATGAGTTGTCTGAGATTTCTCGAGAACAAATCGTCCTGGCAATTGATGAGGCTTATTTGAGGTTTGATTCCTATATTGATGAGTATTTTATGGTTTAATTATTTTTTTTAAATTTTTATGTATTACTTTTTTTATATTTTATATTAATTAAAGTAATACTTTTTTATCAAAAAGTATTTATATTATGAAGTTTAAATTTATAATAGAGTTTGAAGTAATTTCAATAGCTTAGCAATATTAAGGACAAACACATAATACTATCTTTCAAATTCCCTCTTTTTTTACTTCAAACTTTTTCACTTTATTTTTTTCAATTAGACTTTATCAAGATAATTTTAATATATTTATGAATTTTTAATGTGTTTAAAATCATTTGTTTTATATTTTTTTATTTTTAATAATGAATAATTATTTTTTCATTGCATTTTATTATAATTTTGTTTAATTTTTTAAGGTATTTTTAAAAATTATTTATTCAAGTTTACTTTAATTTTTCTAAATTATAGTAACATTTATATACTATGCAAATTAATTTAATAACAGAGGTTCATAACTCATTGTTATTTACCGTAAATTGATCATTATTTTTATTATTGGAGGGACTGAAAAACATTTCAGTTTCTCCTGCTCCTTAAGTTTTTAATACTAGTTTTTCCTAATTTTAATATATGATTAAAAAAATTCCAGTAATAGATTTAAAACAGCACCATGCTGTAAGTGGCAAATCCGGAATGAGAGATACATATCAGCCATTAAACACTGTTTTTGCTCATTCATCCAATCCGATTGAAATAGCGCAGGGTTTAAAACTCAACGGTGCGGATGAAATGTATATAGCCGACTTGGATTTAATAGAATCAAACGGACACAATATAAATGACATCAGGATGGTTAACACAATAATTCCGGTAATGTTTGATGGAGGTGTTAAAAATTGCCAATCATTTGAATTTTTCCTCGATTATGCATTCAAGGTAATAATTCCAACCGAAACTATAGAAAGCATAGATGAAATGGAAAAGATTTTTGAAAAATATCCGAAGGAGAGAATAGTTGTCAGTGTAGATACAAAAAACAGTGAATTGCTTGCAAAACACCTGAACATGACATTAAAACAATTTAAAGAAATCCTGATAAGGCTTGATCCAAATGAAATAATTCTTCTTGATATCTCTGGTGTCGGCACTGAAAAAGGATATAACAAAGTATTGTTAAACGAGTTCAGTGAACTGAAGGACAAATTGATTGTTGCAGGTGGACTGAATAAGGATTCACTTGAAGAACTGGAATCCTTAGGTATAAAAAAAGTACTAATAGGAACTAGCCTTCATTCCGGTGAAGTAACGTTGCTAGATTAAAGCATTTAAAACTACATATGGGAATGCACAAGCTATAATAAATAATACAACACCAAAAACTAATTTAAGCTTACTTTCTTCTAGAGATCCAGAAATTATTAAAATAAATGCGAAAAATCCGAAAATTACCGGAAGAATATGTGAAAATATTGTAGTTCCAACTATTGCCATTTTAAATCACTATTATAATTTAGATTCTTAACTTATATAAAATTAACTTAAATTTAACTTTAAAATTTCTTATTTTAAGATACAATAATCTTTTTATATTCCTTTTTTTAAATAATTAAAGTAATGAAAGTTGATACACATCATCACAAAAAGGCAGGACAGAATTTGGCGTTTGTATTTTTCATGAACCTGACATTCAATATTATTGTTATTCTGGGAGGTCTTGCAACCAACAGTATGGCAATATTGAGTGACTGTATTCATGATTTGTCTGACACCATTTCCATTGCTCTTGCATGGTATCTGGAGCGTATTGCTCAAAAGGAATCTACATATAAATATTCTTATGGTTATCAGAGGTTTTCAATACTTGGTGCAGTTATAATTTCCATTTTTGTAATTGTAATGGCTTTTGTAATATTGTCCGAGGCAATTTCCCGTCTGTTTTCTCCTGAAGGTGTTGATGCACAGGGAATGTTTATCATTGCAATTATAGGGTTGATATTCAAGTCCATTTCAGTTTATCGCCTTCACAGGGGAGAAACATTCAACGAAAAGGCAATATTCTTCCACCAAATGGGTGACATATTCGAATGGATTACAATTTTAATATTGAGTATTGTATTGATGTTCTGGAAAGGAGCACAGTATCTCGATCAGTTTATCTCAATTGGAATTGCAGTCTGGTTAATATTCAACCTTGGAAGAAATTTAATCAAGTCAGTCCAGGTTCTGCTTCAAAAGACACCTGATAGCTTTGATGTTGACGAATTCAAAACATTAATCAATAATATTGAGGGTGTTGTGGCAATTGAAGATTTTCATGTATGGTCTCTTGATGGCATTGATTCCGTTTTGACAATTAAGGTTGTGATTGATAACTGGAATAATCAGGAAGAGATAAAAAAAGAGATTTATGATTTTGCTTCAAAGTATCACATTATTGATATTACTATTGAATTTGACTAAAATTAGTTTGAGGAGTGTTCTATGACTCTTGTTGTAATCGGTCCACTAACAAAAGATCTTGTGGTTATTGGAGAGCAATCTTCACATAAAATTGGCGGAGCCACCTACTTTCAGAGTTTTGTTTTTGAAGAGTTCTACAGTGATTATGTGGCTATTGTGAACTGTGATGATGAGAGTCTGGTTAAGGGATTTCCTTCACCAGACAAAGTTAGGGTTATTTTAAAGGATAACACACATTTTTTCATAAACAATTATCCTTTTCCGGATAATCCGGACATACGTGAGCAGTTAAGTAATTTTGCCAGGATTCCCATATTAAAAAGTGATTTAGAGGATGTGCTACCTCATAAGATTGATGGATTTGTTTTAAATCCGTTAAACCGATTTGATTTTCCGCCCGAAACCATCGAATACTTGAAAGCATTCAATGTTCCAATCTTCATGTCACTTCAGGGTTTTTTGAGGGTCCCTGGAAAACAAGTAAATGGCAATTACTATATAAAATTATCCAACTTTAAAGAATTACCTACTATTTTATTGGGTGTTAATGTTATATTTTTAGATGAGGCTGAAGAAAAGATAATAGGCACTGACTTTGATGTAGATGAGATGGTCATAACTAATGGAAGTCAAGGTTCTAGAATTGTAAATGAATGTGAAATCAGGATAAATGCAGTAAAATGTGAGGAAGTTGTGGATACCACAGGTTGTGGTGACACCTACATGGCAGCATTTGTGTCTCAAAAATTATTGCGGAAATCATCTGAAATTGCAGGTAACTTCGCATCAGGCATTGCAAGTGAAAAAATAAAAAATTTTGGTCCTTACAATTATAATAAGTATCTTTAAATTTAAAATTCATAGTAATACTTTTTAAAATCATGTATTTTTTGTTTCTGCTAATTTTAAATTAAATTTTCATTGTTTAGAAAACTTTATTAATTAATATAATTATATTATAATATGCATTTCTAAATTTTTTTTACACTACAAGGGTCATCATGTTAAATAAATCAGATAATACAATCGAAAAGGAATTTAAAAATTTACGTAAAGAGCTGTTGGATTTAACCTTAAGAAATCAGCTTTTGAATTTCAAATCCAGGGCTAAGACTATTACAATCGTAAACCAGTCTCCTATAAATCTTTATCAGACATTAGTTCTACAGGAACATAAAATGTATTTTGTAGCTAATAAGAAAGATAAAAAGCAAGATAAGTCTTCAGTTTGGGATCATATTCCATTTGATTTTTCAAAGTTCTCAGAGGGGGACAAGAAATTAGCTACTGATTTGACTCCAAAGGAACTTCAGAAAAGATTATATTACATCAATAACCAGGCTAAAACAATGCTTCAGGAACAGGGTTATAACATTCTATATTTGGCTGTCGGTTTTTTAGAGTGGAAAGACAAATCTAAACCAAAACAAAAGAATAAAGCTCCCCTTGTGTTAATTCCGGTATCTATGGAGAGAAAAAAAGTTGGAGAATCATTTAATCTTGAATGGACTGGAGAGGATATACAAACCAACATCTCCCTTAAGGCTAAATTATTGGAAGCCGGCATTGAATTTCCCGATTTTGAATTTAAAAAGTATGGTGAAGTAGTTGACCATTATATTGCAAGTGTAAAACGATCAGTATCTCGTATGGACGGATGGACTGTCAGTAATGACGTGGCATTGGGATTTTTTAGTTTTACAAAATTCGTAATGTACAATGACTTAAATCCAGAAGCGTGGGCAGACAATGTTGATTTAACTAAAAATGAATTGATTCAGGCCATTTTTAATCCTGCAGTAAATGAAGGTGAATCATTTAAGGAGGAAGATATAGATTCCCGACTGGAATATCTGAATATGTATCAGGTACTGGATGCCGATTCATCACAAATTGCCGCAATTCAGGATGTTAAAGCAGGACGCAATCTGGTTGTGGAGGGTCCTCCGGGAACCGGTAAATCACAGACAATTGTAAATTTAATTGCTGAATTGCTTGCTGAAGGAAAATCAGTTTTATTTGTATCGGAAAAAATGGCTGCACTTGATGTTGTAAAGGACAGACTGACATCTGTAGGTTTGGGAAAATTTGTTTTGGAACTTCATTCCCACAAAACCAGGCGTAAAAAATTTCTTAAGGATTTGCAGAAGGCAACAAATGTCAGAGCACAGGATCCATTGAATATTGACCAGACAATACGTAAACTTGAAACATTGCGTCGTCAGCTTGATGATTATTCTCAAATTATTCATAAACCTGCATTTGCAGTGAATTTATCTCCATTTCAGTTGTATGGAATGAAGGAAGCGGCTGATGATCATTTTTCAAGGAAAAATATGATAATGCCACTGGTCAGATTTTTCAGTCCAGAGACAATTTCACTAAAAAATCTGGATGATATGGTTATTGCATTACAGAATTTGGCAGAATTATACCAGACAATTTCAAAGGAAAATCCGTGGAGCAAATGTGCTCCTAAAAGTCTGCTTCCTGCTGATTTAAGGGAAATTGAAATGCTTATCAATGATACTCTTTATTCGCTTGATAATTTTTTGGTTGAACGTGGAAGAGTTTATGACATTTATGGAATTAAAAAGCCAGATACCTTAAATGAATTCAATAACTCATTATCCGCATTCCAGATTATCAAATCTCAAAATGCCGAGTTAATAGATGGGGAAATTTTAAAATCTGGAGCATGGGATAGTAACAATGATGATGCATTCAGATTAATAAAAGAGCTTGAGATGTATCAGAAACATGCAAAAGGTCTAAAAAAATTCAACCCGAGCATTTTCCAAGCAGATATTGACAGATTAATCTATGAGTTAAGAAACATCTCCCATAAAAAATTCAGATTTTTTAACAACAAGAAGCATATCGAACTTGTTGAGAGATATTATGCAGTCCCAGTTCCGGGTAGTATTGATGATATTATTGCAGATCTGCAGTATGCAAAGGCTGTAATTAAAATCAGGAAAAATCTCGAAGCAAATGAAACATTGGGCAGAAAATACTTCGGAGCATACTGGTATTTGAATGCAAATATAAATGATTTGAAAGCCATTGCACGTTGGATGATTGAATTTACCTCACTTGTTCGTGAAGGAACATTTTCTGAAAATACGATAGAGTTAATGAGTAATGATTTATATGATATCAAACCTGAAAGGGATCTTGCAGATTATATTGATGCTGGAGAGAGATTCGTCAGTGACTTAACAAAACTTAAAGACAAGTTAAATCCAAGAAGCAAACTCATATTCAAACGTGAAACCGGTGATGTCAGCTTTGAGGCATGGCAAGAACAGTTATATAAATGGAGAGGTCAGCTTTCAAGCCTTCACTTATGGTCACAGTATCTGAATGCTAAAACGGCTTTAAAAGGTTCGGATGCGGAAATGTTCGTTGATTCCATTGAGAAAAGAAACATCAAAAAAGATGATGTCAAATCTCTGGTTGAAGGAAACTTCGCAGATTCTCTTTTAAATATTCTGTTTGTTGAAAATCAGGAACTTGCTACTTTCATAGGTGAACTTCATGAAAATAGGATTCGTGAATTCAAGGATCTTGACAAACAGATTCTTCTACTTAACAGAAAGAGAATTTATCATAAGTTAAACAGTAATATTCCAAAGATATTCGGCGGAACCGAAGACCCTCAGGCCAAAATACTTGCCGGTGAATTTACAAGAAAAAGCGGGCACATGCCTGTTAGAAAACTTCTGGAAAAAGCGGGAGGCATGATAAAACAAATCAAACCTTGTTTTATGATGTCTCCACTATCAATTGCACAGTATCTTGACCCTACCAATGAAGAACTGCAATTTGACGTAGTAATTTTTGATGAAGCAAGTCAGGTCAAACCTGAAGATGCATTAGGAGCATTTATGAGAGGTAAAACTGCTGTTGTTATGGGGGATACTCAACAGTTACCCCCAACTTCATTCTTTGACCAGATGGCTGATGCCGACAGTGATGAGGAAGAAGCCACTTCACTGGATATGGAAAGTATTCTTCACTTGTGTAAGCTGTCATTTCCTGTCAGAATGCTTAAATGGCATTACAGGTCCCGTCACGAATCTCTAATCACTGTCTCAAACAGGGAATTTTATGATGATGATTTGCTGGTTTACCCATCTCCTAGTCATGACGACCCCGAATTGGGTTTGAAATTTCATTATAATCCAAACACAGCTTATGAAAGAGGTTCATCATCCGCAAACCCACTGGAAGCTGAAGATGTTGTGGATGAAATATTCAATCATTTTGAAAAATACGGTGATACAAAAAGTTTGGGTGTTGGAACATTTTCTGTTGCACAGAAAAATGCAATTCTCGAAGCCCTTGAAGTCAGACGTAAACAGCACCCTGAATTTGAACCGCTGTTTTCTGAAAATAAGGAGGAACGTTTCTTTGTCAAAAACCTTGAAACAATCCAGGGGGATGAAAGGGATGTTATTCTAATCAGTGTCGGTTATGGTTATGATAATGATCGAAAACTGTCACTCAATTTCGGTCCGCTAAATCAGGACGGCGGTGAAAGAAGACTTAATGTGTTAATCACACGTGCAAGGGAAAAATGTGTTGTATTTTCTAACTTTAAAGCTTATGACATGCATTTAACGGCTAATCCTCCTTATGGTGTGAAGGCTCTAAGGGAATTTTTGGAATATGCAGAAAATTTGACATTAGGCACTCCTCACCATGAAACATGTTCAAAAGAGCCTTTTGAAGATGCAATAGCCAGTTTTCTCGAAGAAAACGGATATCAGGTTGCAAGACAAATTGGATGTGCAGGATTCAGAGTTGATTTGGCTATTATTGATGATGAAAATCCTGGTAAATACATACTTGGTGTAACAACCGATGGAAAAATGTATGCGTCAAGTAAGGTTGCACGTGACAGGGATAGGCTACGTGAACAGGTATTATCTGGATTGGGATGGAAATTATATCATTTATGGTCTACAGACTGGTATCGAAACCGTGATTTGGGTCGCAAAAAATTATTGGACTATGTTGAAAAGTCAATTAAGCAGACACGCGAAGAAGAAAAACGTAAATCCGAAGAAGCTAAAAGATTAGCTGAAAAAAGAAGATTGGAAGCTGAAAAGAAAGCTGAAGAATTACGTTTGGCTCGTGAAAGGGAGGAAGCTGAAAGAAAAGCTCAAGAAGAAGAATCTGCTCAATCAGATGATGAAAATGATTCACAGGAATTTGAAGGGGATGTTCTGGAAAAACCTATTGATGTAAGTGAACTTGACCCGTCAGAATTCTTCGCAGATGAAAATAATAATGTTTCTACAAGTATGACTAATGATGTTGCCGATAGTGATGATTCCTCGGAGTTTGTTGTAGTTGAAGATGAAAACACTGATGATTCTGTTGGTATTGATGATGGGTCATCCGAATTTGTTGTAGTTGAAAATGAAACTTCTTTTGAGACTTCGGAAACTCCATCTGGATTTGTTGAAGGTACTACTTCTGAAGTTAAAGAGGACAGTTCAATAAATGTTGATTCTTTAAAAGATGCTGATGCTGAAGTAGGAGAAGATGAAGAAAACGTTTCACTGGGAGATAATGCTGAAGTAAGGGAAGGTGAAAAAGATTTCTCCAATGAGGAAAAGGAACCTGAAGATGAAACTCCGAAATCATTCACGGATAAAGTTAAATCATTATTTAAATCACATAATTCCGAGGATGATTCGGTTCTGTCATCACTTAAGTTTAATAAGAATTTAGGTAAAGATTCTGATTTGGATGATAAATCCGTAGACAATACTCAGAATTTTGATGAAAAATCTGAAGACAAGGTTGATTTGGGAGTTGATGATGATTATATTCATGTTGATCACAGTAATGATGAAACTGATGGTATAACACAGGTCAATCAAATTAATATTGATGAATCAGAGGATACAGTTGGTTCTGCTCATGATGGGGTGGCTGAAGATAGTTATGAAGAGGTATTTGATAGGAAGCCTAAATTCGGAAAGAATATAGATGATGATATTGTTGTTGAGGGTTCTGATGATGAATCTGATATGAAATCTGAATCTGATGATGTTGTTGAGGATGATAATGAGTTTTATGTTTCAGAAAAAGAGTTAGACATGAAATCTAAATTAGGTAATGATGGGGATATTGTTGATAATTCAGAAGAGGTGTTTGATAGGGAATCTATATCCGGTAATGATGGGGATATTGTTGGTTCCGTTCCTCATGAGGATTTTGATGACAGGGTTGATTTAGGTTCCGATGAGGATTATATTTATGTTGACCATAGCAATGATGAAATAGAAGATGGAAAGAATTCATCCGATTCTGATTCTCATGAAAATTTTGATGGCCGGGTTGATTTGGGATCTGATGAGGATTATATTTATGTTGATCATAGTGATGATGAGATAATGGATGAAGCTGATTCATCCGGTTTCACCTCTCAAGAAGAGATGGGGGACAATGAAATAAGTGTGAATGAAAACATTTCAGGTGAAATAAATCAGGTAAATAATGTTTCCCATAATTACAGAGGGGGCAGATTTGTCAAATCCATTATTTCAGATGTTGTAAGTGGAGAATCGCAGCTCCAGCAGGAAGAGGTCGAAACAGTAAGAGGGGAAGTTATGGAAGAATATGAAACTCCTTTAAATGAATCAGTTCCCGATGATGTTAATGTTGTTGAAGCCGAAATTGTCAATGATGATGAATTGAATGTTTTGAATGATGATTTACCGGATTTAGGTGATGGAGATTTGGAAAAACCAACTCCTAAAAATGATTACTTTGAAGATGAGGAACTGAATGTATTAAATGATGAATTGCCTGACTGGAGAAATTATGACTCCCAAAATGAAGTTGAAGACATCGTAAATGATGCAAAAGAAGGATATCTTGATGATATGTTTGGTGATAGTGAAATTGATATCCATCCTCGCCCTGAAACTCAAAGTGATGAAATTCCCGATGAAAAAATTGTTTATCAAAGTGATGAAGTTTCCAAAGGAAGTCCTGATGAAGAAATAGATTATCAAAATGATGAAATTACAGACGATGGAGTTACATATTATCAGGGATCCAATGATGTTACAAGCAAGCTTAGAAAGAATAATGTTTACTATGAAGAGGAAGAAAGGCCAAAAACTGTTAGAGGTTCTCTTAAAGGTATTAAAAAGGATATGCAATACATTAATAAGTCATTAAAGGCAATTGAAAATCCAACTCATGTTGATTATATTTCAGTTGTTGACAGGACTGAAGAGTATAATCCGGAGGATTATTTAAACATGCCTAGTGATGATGACTCTGATTTAATTATTGAAAGAGAAAAGGAACTGACATTCGCTGAAAAGGAAGAGCGAAGAATTGAACGGGAACTTAATGGTGAAAGTTTTAGCGAAGAAAACACCGTTGATGAAGATGTAATTGTGCCTGTTCATCCGCTATATGCTCATGAAGAAGCAAAAGACAGGGTTTTAGAGGATATTATTCAAACTGCTAATGAAGATTATAAGGAAATCGAAAAGGAAAGGTTTAAAAAGGACAATCAGCTTAAGGCTTTTGATGACCATATACTGCCAGGTAAAAAGAAACTTGAAGATAATATTTTCACTTATGTCAAAGCAGAGGAAATAGGTTTGAAATCCTCTGATGATTTATACAAACAGCCCGTAAGCAATGTTGCCAGTTCAGTTAAAGTAATTGTCGATGTTGAAGGGCCAATTCATATAAAGGAAGTTATGAACAGGATAAAGGACAGCTGTCATATTAAACGTGCAGGTTCTAATTTGAAAAAAACAGTTAATTCAGCAATTGAATATGCGGAAAGTTCTGGAGATATTATAAAAATAGGTGACTTTTTATATGATGCATCCAATAATGATGTAATTATCAGAAAAAGAACCAAACCGAACATTGACTTGATTTCTGATGAGGAAATTGCCAAAAGCATTGAACTTGTACTGATATATAATAATAATCTATCTACAAATCAGATTGCAAAGGTTGCCTCCAGTAATTTTGGATTCAAATCAACATCCAAAAAGACTGCAGCAAGAATAAACAGTGTTCTGGACTTGATGATTGCAAACAATAAGGTAAAAATAGAAAACAATATTGTTGAACTTAAATAGTGTTTTTTCATGTCAACCAAATTCAAATCTCCCGATAATCTGCCAAATAAACCCGGCGTTTATATAATGCGTGATTCTTCAGATACCATTATATACATAGGAAAGGCTAAAAACCTTGTCAAGAGGGTTAAATCCTATTTCAGAGAAAAACTTGACAGGCCCAAAACTCAAATATTGATGAGTCACTTTGACAGTTTGGAATATATTGTCACCAATTCCGAAAAGGAAGCTCTGATTTTAGAGGCAACTTTAATAAAAAAGCACCGTCCGAGATATAATGTTCAGCTTAAGGATGATAAACGTTATCCTTATGTTAAAATAACAAATGAAGAATTTCCAAGGTTAGTCATTACAAGAAATGTAAGTAAAAACGGTATTTATTATGGGCCGTTCACTGATGTAGGGTCTGTAAAGCAGACAGTTAAATTTTTAAAATCATTATTTAAAATAAGAACCTGCCGTAACATGGACGGGCCCTGTCTGAATGCTCAGATTGATTTGTGTTATGCTCCATGTGACGGTAAAATATCTAAGGATAACTATTCACATGCTATCAATAAAATTGATTTGTTTTTCCAGGGAAAATACTCAACCATCGTTAGGAATTTAAAAAAGGAGATGATGGAAGCCTCACACAATGAGGAGTTTGAAAAGGCTGCGGTTATAAGGGATCAGATAGTCTCCATTGAAGAAATCATGGAAAAGCAGTTTGTCGATTTGGTCGATGATGATTTGGACCAGGACGTAATAGCAGTTGCTCCCGGTGAAAGTGAAGTTGTAGTTATTATTATGCCGATTAGAAACGGTAAAATTGTCGGGCGTGATGACTTTTTGATGAGTGCTTCGCAGTATGATTCGGCATCTGAAATCATGTTTGCATTTATCCAGCAATACTATGGTTATAATCGCCATATTCCAAAACAGATTCTTCTTGATGAGGAAATTGATGATAAGGATTTGCTTGAAGACTGGTTAAGTGATTTAAGAGGAAATAAAGTTAAAATTAAAGTCCCTCAAAAAGGTGTTAAATTAAGACTTGTTAAAATGGCAAAGAAAAATGCTGAGATTATCAAACATCAAAACAAAAAAATGGAATCTTCATTAATTGAACTTAAAAAATACCTCAAACTTGAAAAAATACCTCGTGTAATAGAAGGATATGATATCAGTAACATTTCCGGCAAGTTTGCAGTAGGTTCAAAGGTATCTTTTAAGGATGGTAAACCTAACAAAAAAATGTATAAGCATTTTAAAATTGAAACTCCCGGACCGAACGATTTTGCCATGATGGAGGAGTTGCTGACCCGCAGATTGAAAATGATTGACAGCGACCCTGAACCTGACCTCATTGTCATTGATGGAGGTAAGGGGCAGTTGGGCATGGCTTGTGGTGTTTTGGATAAATTAAATCTCACATACATTCCTATAATTGGTCTTGCAAAGGAATTTGAAGAAATATTCACTCCAAATTCAAGACGTCCAATTATAATTCCGAAAAACAACAAGGCACTGTACCTGCTTCAGCAGGTGCGTGATGAATCGCACAGGTTTGCAATAACCTACCACAGGAAACTTCGCAGCAAAAATATATCATCATCTTCACTCGACGATATTTCAGGCATTGGCAAAAAAAGAAAAATTGCTCTTTTAAAGGAATTCAAAACCATTGATAATATTAAAAAGGCATCAGTTGAGCAATTGGCCAAAACAGAGGGTATAAATCAAAAAACGGCTGAAAATGTCTATAATTATTATCACTAACGTCTAATTATTTTTTACAAAAAAATACTAAGTTTCCATTAAATTTAAATAATAGAATTTTAATAAGTTTTCATAACGGATATAAAAAAGGTTATGTTATATGGTAAAATGTCCACGGTGCGGATATGAAAATTCATCCAATGCCGTATATTGTGATAATTGTGCCTATCTTCTCGTAGATGCAGATGGAAATAAAATAAAAAATTCAAAGAGGGATAGCAGTTGGGGAATAGGCATAGCTAAAAAGATTGTAATTGTACTGGGGATTATTATTATAATGTTTTTGTTGTTCTCATTTGTTTATAATAATACTCAGCCTTCAAATCAAGATTCTTTAAATGTAGTAACTGATGATGGAAGTCATCTTCAATCTTCTTCTTATCCTTATCAGGCAGTCATTCAATACGAAGGTAGCTGGTATGCTGAAATGGGTGATCCGAATTATCTTGTAAAGGAATCAGGTGAGGGTACAAAATATTTCATACTGGATTGTGCTGGATGGGAGAGGGTTTGTCTTGATGTTCAAAAACAGGATTATGGTGAAGGGGAGCTTAAGGTTCAGCTTGAGAGAAACGGTGAGGTTGTAGCTGAAAATTCAACTACAGATGCAGTTGGAAGAATTGTAATTAATTACAATTATTGAAACCGGTTAATTTTCTCTTCTAGAAGTTCAACCAGTTCGTCGGTTTTATAAAGTCTGATTTCCTGTTCATCATTACCTTTAAATATTTTGATAAAGGCAATCATGTCATTACATAGTTGGTCGTATTGGATAGATAGTGTGTTAAAGTTATTCAGCAGTGCAAATGCTTTTTGTTGGTCTAATGTAGGTTCATCTCTTAGAATTCTTTCCATATTTGCAAAATGAGTTTCTATTACAATTTTCTGCTGTTCTAAACTGTCCTTATATTCATCAATTTTATTTTCGCTAGCCATTTTTATCACTTGTTTTTTAATTTTGTATTGTTAACATATAAATAGTTTCAAAAATATATTTCTATAAAGTGTAAAGGGGCATACTATGATGATAAATGTTGAAAATGTTAGTAAGGATTATGAACTGGCTGATGGAACTAGAGTCACTGCACTTAAAGATGTTAGTTTTGAAGTTGAGGAAGGTGAAATACTTGGAATCATGGGAAAAAGTGGTTCCGGTAAATCCACACTTCTAAGAGCATTAAGAGGTGTTGAGCACATTGATGGGGGAAGTATTGAAGTAGGTGATGTGAAAGTAACTTCAGAATCATCTCAGTTTTACTATAATGAGCTTAAAAAAGAAACTGCAATTCACCTTCAAAGGTCTTTTGGCCTGTGGCCTGATACCGTACGTGAAAACGTTTTAAGAAAACTGTATGCCAGAAGTTATTTCGATGAAGGAGACACCAATTTCGAAATTGCCGAAAGTGAATTCGGCGAAGAAGCCGATGAATTGCTTGAACTAGTTTCACTGACCCATAAAAAAGACCATTATGCATCTGTTTTAAGTGGTGGTGAAAAACAGAGACTTATCATGGCAAGACAGCTTGCAAAACAACCTAAAGCTTTGCTCCTTGATGAACCTGCAACCATGGCATGCCCTAAAACAAAACAGGAAATATTGGATGCAGTTAAAAAAATCAACAGGGAATTAAACATTACAGTTATAATTGTATCTCATTTGCCGGATATTCAAAAATACCTCGCCGACAGAGTAATTTTACTTGAAGATGGTGAAATTACCGATGAAGGTTCAGCCGATGAAATCTGTGACAAGTTCATGGAAGGAATGGATGAGATTGTTGATATTCAAAACATATCAACTGATGAGGATTTGATTGAAGTCAATGATGTTTATAAACGATTCTATCTCCTGACTGGCGGAGAGGTCCTCCAAATTGAAGACATTAACTTCAAGGTTCAAAATGAAAATATATTAAGCATTATCGGGCCGAGCGGTGCTGGTAAAACCGTGCTTTTAAGAATGCTCGGAGGACTGGAAGACCCGAACAGGGGAGAAATATTGTACAAAGTCGGGGATAAATGGGCTGATATCGATATTCCGGGAATCGACCGTATGAAAATACGTTCAAAATTGGGTTTCATGCATCAAGAATTTGCTTTGGTTCACTATGCAACTGTATTAAGCCAACTGTCTACAAGATTAGGCTATAAAAACCAGGATATTGTAAAGGAAGCCAAGGCAAGAGCTGAAAGATTAGGATTAAGTGATGACTTATTGGATTCATTCTATTTATTAACTGATTTACCTGAAACCGAAGCTAAAGAACGTTTAAGGCAAATAGGTTTGGATGGTGAGATTTTAAATGATTTATTCCCGAGATTCCCTGAAACTGCAACAAAAGAAGCGGTGGCAGATATCTTTGAAAGTCTTGATTTGGACATGGATATTCTCTATAGAAAATCCTATGAATTGTCCGGCGGTCAGAAAGTACGTGTAATGCTTGCATTGATACTAGTTTCAAGACCTAAATTCCTTCTTCTGGATGAACCGTTTGGTGATTTGGATCCGGTTACTTTAAGGGATGTTACTAATGCATTAAAAATAATATCTAAGGATTATGGCATTACCATTGTAATGATTTCACATAACACAGATTTCATTAAGGAACTCTCCAACAGGGCAATATTCATGGATGATGGAAAAATCATAGACGACAGTGAAAACATAGATGAAATCGTTGACAATTTCATTGATTTCTGCCATGCGGATTATCTTAAAGGAGATTAATTTTCATGTTTGATATTATTACAGTTCCGGTTGACGGATCCGAATATGGGTATGAGGCGGCAGACATCGCCATTGAAATCGCCTCAAGATTCAACTCAAAGATTGCAGCTGTTCATATACTTGAGGAGTTCTCATTTGACAGTTATGATTCTCAGGAGGATTCTGGAGACGAAATCCTTGCAAAAATAACGAAAAAGGCTTCAAAGGTGGGTGTTGAGGTAACAGAACATCTGCTAACTGCTGATGCTTTAAGGGACATGAAGTTTATAGTTGACCAGACCCGTGGAGACCTGGTAGTTATTCATGCTCACGGGGCAAATAACAACAGATTCGTATCATTTGAAGAAAACAATGTTAGCAATACTCAAATCGGTTCGGTTTCAGAAAGATTATTGAGAACATGTGATGTTCCGGTAATGTTGGTAAAATAATTATCTAAAAACTTTTTAATTCTTTTTTTAATCAATTTTTTAACTATTTTTACTATACTTTTAAATATTATAAAAAACTAATTATTCATAACATAAATTGTTTATAATAAAGGAGATATTTTTATGATTGTTAAAGATTGGTGCTCATTCTGTGGTGAATGTGCAGGAGTTTGTCCAAGAAATTTGATTCAGGTAAGAGAATACAGTTTAGTATTCAATGAAGATGAATGTAAAGAATGCTCAATATGTATTGATGCATGCCCTATTGATGCTTTAGAAAGGGAGGATGATTAATATGATTGAAACTGATGTAATTGTAGTAGGTTCTGGACCTGCAGGTTCAAGTGCAGCTAAACACGCTGCATTAGGTGGAGCAAAAGTTATTTTAATGGATAAAAAATCCGAAATTGGATCTCCAAAAAGATGTGCTGAAGGAGTTTCAATTCAGGGACTTGAAAAATTAGGTATTGAACCTTCA
>CACYBU010000025.1 GCA_902772665.1 uncultured Methanobrevibacter sp.
ACTATATCATCAGCAATAGTATTTCCTCTAACAGTTTTTCTTCTTTTAACACCATCTGCTTTAGGATGATAACCGGTACCTCCGGTTAATAAACTTTTGATTCTTCGGGTACCTGAAACATCTTTTTTCATGGTAAAACCGTTTTTATCACTTCCACCAGTGATTTTTAAAGTGTAACCATCTAAACCAACTATTGCACCATCAAATTCATCACCGATTACTAAACCGTTGAGCGCTTTAGTATCTTCGACTTCAACTTGATGGGTTTCAGCTTTTTGAGACACAACAATTTTAAATGCCATGGTATTCCTCCTTAAATTAATTTTATAATGTATTTATTATTCAAAAAGACCAAATTTACCCCAATCTGGATCTTGTTTACGTTTAATATCTAAAAACTCATATAAAGTTTCATATTCATCTTCGGTTAACTTGTCCTTGAATTCACGTTCAATGTACTTGTAATGCTTTTCAGGAACATCGATGAATAACTCGTCACCTTCATCGAAATGTTTTCCGACAACAGCATCCTTAATGGCCATTGCAACCCTTTGACCTCTAGGAATGGAAGGTAATGTTTCACCCTTATCCTCCATACTGGCTATTACACCAACTGTCTCACCGTTTTTATTGATTAATGTTTGACCCTGCTTAATAGTTCCGCTTAAAGACTCAATTCCAACAATAGCAGGTTTGCTCTGACGGAAAACAAGTTTAGGTAAAACCATGAATTTTCCGGGTTTGATGATTGCATCATAAAATGCTTTCTTTTTGGCAGCCTGTCTTTCCTCAATCCATGCCTCATAATCCTCAATAATCTGATAGATTACATCACCCTGGAAAAGTTTTACATCGGAATTTTCAAGATCATCCATAGAATTGGAATTGACATTAACATTAAAAGCTATAATTGCACCATGCTCTTCAGTTTCGTTAAAAGCTATGGATGAATTAATAATATCCCTGCGGTTTACATCACCAATGTCTGCTTCACGAATTGGAATTTCAAGTTCACTGAGAAGTTTAACAATAGCCTCAAGAGAACCCAAAGTATCCGCCTTAACTAAAATTCCTTCGTCTTCGGTACTGATTGTAATATCTTCAATTTCCTTTAAGATTTCTTCCTCAACATCCTCATCTTCACTTAAAACTCTAAGCGGAGAACCAGAGACGACATAATCCAAATTAGGAGCGGCTATTTTAATACCCGCTGCTGCAACAACTTCATCAAATTTCTGGAATTTCTTTTTAGAGTCTCTCATTTCCTCAAGGGGAAGGGGTCTTAAAATGGATCTTATTTTGGTTGTTATGACTTCATTTGAAGAGTTCATCAAAGCAATTTCATCATTGGTTCTCAAAACTCCGTCATAAATAATGCTGTCAATTGTAAGACCTAAACCTATTTCTTCTTTTATCTCAAGCACCGTACCTTTTGCAGGAGCATTTGCATTGATTTCAAGCTGTTCAGTTAAATATTCCTGAGCAAGTCCCAAAAGCAGTGCAAGAACTTCAATGATTCCTTCACCTGACCTAGCACTTATCGGAATAATACTTATTTGTGAAGCAAAATTGCTTACCCTGTCAAATCTTTCAGACTGGAAACCTTCCTTGTGAAGGGTACCGACAATTTCGTAAATTTTAGTATCCAGATTTTGCTGTACACTTGGAGCCTGCTGATTGAAAGATTCCTTGAATGAAACACCTTCATGTGTTTCCCAACCGAATAGCATATCTATCTTGTTGGCAACAACAATAAAAGGAGTTTTATACATTTTTAAAATGTTCAATGCCTCATAGGTTTGAGGTTTAAAACCGTCATTAATATCAACAATCAGAACAGCCAAATCTGCCAGTGCACCACCGCGTTTTCTCAAACTGGTAAATGCGGCGTGACCTGGAGTATCGATAAAGAATAAACCCGGTATCAAATCTTTGATAGTTAACCTTGAAATAAAATTCCCACAGATTTCTTCAATAGTATCATTTGGAATCTCTGTAGCACCAATATGCTGTGTAATACCACCAGCTTCTTTATCAGCAATAGTACTGCCTCTGATATAATCCAGCAAAGTGGTTTTTCCATGGTCCACATGTCCTAAAACTGATACAATTGGGGATCTGATTTTCATAATATCTTCTTTAATAATAAATTTTTAATTGTTTATTCATAAATTAAATCGTTATCCACAATCTGATAATCGCAAATCTCATCTTCATTAAAGAAAAGTGCAATTTCTCTTTCTGCAGACTCGGGAGCATCTGATGCATGAATAATATTTCTGCCTGTATCCATACCGAAGTCTCCTCTGATAGTTCCAAGATCTGCTTCTAAAGGATTAGTTGCACCGACTATTTTCCTGATAGTAGTAATAGCTTCTTCTCCCTGAATGACCATAGCAAGGGATGGTGAAGAAGTAATGTACTCAACTAAACTTGGGAAAAACGGTTTTTCAGCGTGTTCTCCATAATGAGTTTTTGCTAAATCTTCATCAATGTGAATTAATTTACAAGCAACGATTTGAAGACCTTTTTCTTCAAAACGGGACATAATTTTACCCATAAGACGTCTTTGAACAGCGTCAGGTTTCATCATTACAAAACTTTTTTGAATCATTCTTTAACCCATTTAACTTTTCTTGGAACTCTTC
>CACYBU010000026.1 GCA_902772665.1 uncultured Methanobrevibacter sp.
ATCATTTATATCATTAGGACAATCAGATACAAGCACCATTTTATAATTAGGGGTTATTCCATCCATATCTAATGTATCAAACTTACCTTCACGATTAATATCGTCAAGGAAGGTATCTACTCTTGTAAATTCAAAAACATAATTAGCCATAATTATTTAACCTTGTTATATTCCAAAAAATCACATCACTATCAAATACTGCTAGATTTGTAACAGAGAAACTCGCCATATTTATACTATAGCCCATCACAAAACCTGAAGTAGCATCACGGAGTAATATCGCTTTCAATGGGACATTAGTATCTCCAATATTAAATTCCACCTCATCGTGCAATTCAATTCTAACATCATTATACTCATCTTTCACCCAATCCAAACCACAAGTTTGAGTGTCATACACATTAATAGAACTTTTTAATGTTCCATCACTATTCAGGTAATCAGAAATATTGTCCGCACCATAGTCAATCCATACTAACTCAAAATTATCGGATGGACTATTAGAATACTCATATGAACCATCAGAGTTTATTGAAGACACTTGGTACATATCATTTACACTAAATTCTATATTGAAATTCTCAAAGAATGTAGGAGTTCTTACGAAATCAAATATATAGGATTGTTCTGCCATATTTACATTAAACCTCCATTTTTAAAAAAATTAAAAAGATTTAGATAGAAACTGTGTACGGATCATTAAACTCCGCTTGTAATCCTTTTGCCACACTTTCTTGAATTCTATTATCTAAATCTTCAACACCGTAGACAGTCGCACCACTCATATCTACAGTAATGTTAACTGTTTTACTATTTGCAGATGGATTTGGATTACCTCCTGCACTTGCGGATGGTCTCCAACTACCTCTTTGTTGCATTCCAGTAGTATCCATCTTAACACCATTAATAACTGCCCAAACATGAGCAGTCTTCTTCCCTGACGGGTCAGTCCAACTACCATGAGCCATACTACCAGAGAAGCCGAATGTGTTCGCTAATGCTATCAGAGCCAATGCTCCATCGTAACAATTACAAGCACCACTCTGTAATGCTCCTAACCAACTACCTTTCCATGAAGAATCGAAATAAAACTTATAAGGAATAGTGGAAAAGATAGAAGTAGCAATCTGTTCAAAGGTACTAAAACTGATTTTTGGTGTACCATCATTAAATTCATTAACCTTAAATCCGTTACTTGTAGGAATACCACCAACTAAATCAATAATCGGTGGTGCAGTATCCCAAGCATCAGATTTATTTTTAATATAATTATAATGAGATTGACTGAAATTCCATCCACCAAGACCATGCTCACCACCAATAGATTGCAGGAAATCCCACACATTGACAGTATCATTCATATTATAACCATCAAATAAATTAGCACAATCACCTGATGGGCATAACTGCCTTTTCAACTGGGATATAGTCATAGTAGCATTATTCGGTTTAGTATTCAAACCACCTGCATATCCACCACGAGATTTAACACCACGAACTAATGCTTTACCAACAGATGGTTTCCTTGCTACACGAGTAGATGTGCCATGTCCTGCACCACCTCCCCATTGTGATGGATTCTGTATTTTCCTATAAAATCCACCAATAGTAGTAGATAAACTGTTAAATCTAATTTCTGAATCAGTTTTGATTTTTTGTGCAGATGCAACAATATTATTCTTCATCAAATTCCAAGCATTAGTCATTTGATGAGTTATATTTGTTGTACTATCTCTCATCTGCATCATGCTCTGATTGGATTTCAGGTACATATCATTATATGCAGATATGTTTTGAGTTTTCATAGTATTGAGAGAACTTGCTTGTTTTGATTGAATTTGGCTATATGTACCAACAACATTAGTCTGCATTTGATTAGTAGTTGCATTTACTGACATTTGCATTTGATTAAATGCACTTGTTGTATCATTACCCATCATTTTAGAGGACAATGCTATTGTTTGAGCATCGGTTTCATAATCATCTACCATCGTATCCATACCAATAGTAGTAGTACCTGCATTAGAAATACCCTCCTTAATCTTCTCTGCATAAGAATAAGCAGAATTATAAGCAATATCACTATTATCAGTAATTGCTTGAGGAATATAAATACCAAACTCATTAGCAATCAATTCACGAGAAATAATAGATGGAGAGTGCATATCCATAGCATCCTTAATACCATTCAATATCTTACTACCAACATCATGAGCAACTGCATAAGCATTCGCTCCTGCATTAGAAATAGCAGTAACAACATTACCCATTTCAGTACGAATACTATCTGCCATTCCTTTATGTCCATCCTGCTCACCTTGTTTAATGTTCTGACCAACACCATAACCTTTATTCCTTGCATCAGAATTAGTAGATGGAATCAAACCTAACATACGAAGAATATCACCAACAATCGGAATCTCACCAATAGCAGTATTAATACCATTACCAATCCAATGAGCAATAGATTTACCCTTATTCGATGCACTAACATTCTCATCAGTAACTAAACCAAATAAAGATACAATATCTCCCACAATAGGAATCTGTTTAATACCATTAAACAAACCATCACCAATAGGTTTAACAAAAGAACTATAAACCCATTGACTAATACTATCAATAGTAACAGTAGGTAGTACAATACCTAATGTACCTAATGGATCAGAACTAAAACTATCAACCCAAGACTGAACATCAAAACCAAGAATAGCAGACACATCCTCCATAAATGATGGATGGTCAGAAGTACCATCAGAAGCACTTGCAGGAGCAGGTAAAATAGCATCCATAAGCATACCTATAAAATCAAAATCAAGGTCTTTGAACATATCTTGAAAACCTTGTTTAAATTGTTCTAAATCAGATGCAAATGTATCCATATGGAAAAAATCATATAAAGCATCAGTAATTGCACCAAGTCCCTCTTCTTTAATCTTATCAACAAATCGAGTTCCAACTCCCTCAAGACCCCAATCTTTAGCCAATGCTTGTGTAAATTGCCCAATGAAGTTATCTCCAAAGAAATGAACTATACCCCAAACTGCACCACCAATTGCTTCAGTTAATCCACCATGATCATTATGAATATCCCAATCAACAAAAGCATTCTTTATTTGTTTAACTTGTAACCATAACCATTTATCAAGATATTCAGTTAAACTTGTAGCATTACCTAACTCTTCTTTGGCATCTGCAATTTCATTACCTGCAGTTATTTTCCTACGAATTAAAACAGTAACTTCTTTATCAGTTAATTTAGTATTTTCTAATTCATTTAAAGCATTTTGAACACTTGTAGCATTCTTTGAATATTGAAGATTTACTTTTTGTAATGTTTCATAATGTTGATTCCATCCATTAATAGCATCATTCCAATACTGATTACTTAATTGACTGGCTTCCTGAACATTCATTCCATAATCAAGTAATGCCTGATTAATTTGCCTTTGAGCAGTTGCTTGTGCAGATGCTTTCTCTTCATCATATAATTCTTGTTTATGTTTAGCCCATGCTACACTATTAACTGCATCGCTATATCCCTCTGTAGCAACTCTTAAATCATCTGTAGTTACTGCTAATTGATTAGCAACAACATTATAAGCATAAGTACCTTTTTCAAGAGTATCTAATTTCTCTGCTAATCTTTCTTTTTTAGAAGTTAAATCATCAACAGTATCCTTTGCTTCAGAGATGATTTCATCTCCTTTATCTACCATCTTAACAAATTTAGCATATTTTTCAGTAGTTTCACTAATTTGTATCGCTTGAGCAACAAGAACACCAGTAAGTACAATTAATGCTCCTGCAACTGCACCAGTAAGTGCTATTGTACCCATCATTCGTGCATTCAAACCATCTAATGCAATAGTTTCTGCATCAACACCAGTAATAGAAGATAATAAAGCAGTACGAAATCCATATTGTTTAAGAGTAGCCATATCTAATCCTAATACTGAACCCATTAATGCTTTCAATCTACCTATTTCGGCAACTTCTTCGGCTTGTAATCCAGTAACCACTCCAATAATACTATTCAATCTTCCCTCATTTTTAAGAGTTTCAACAGTAATCGCTTCATTTTTCAAGAGAATAGTATTTATTACACCATGTTCTGCAACTTTTTCTGCTTCTAATCCAAGAATACTTGCTCCAATACTTCTTGTTAATCCCATTTGAGCAATTTGTGTTAAATTAGCACCAGTACGATAAGCAATTAATGCAAGAGTAACAGTAGTAATTGCAGTAGCCAATCCTCCCCATTTAACAATACCTTGACCAATACCATCACCACTTAACCAATCTAATACTTTATTAAATGCTTTAGCAAAGTCATTACCTACAATCATTAAATTATTGAATACTGATAATATTGCAGGTTGTACTCTTTCCACCATATCGGCAGACCATTCAGAGAAACGATTTTGTGTAATTAAAACTGCATCATTTAAGGAATTTGCTTTCTGTACAAAAGTATCCCAGTTCCTATCCTTACCAACTTTCTCCAATGCTTTGAGCAATCCCATTACATCAGATTTATCACCTGACCATAATCCAGTCGCTTTAAGTTGGTCGCCTTTAACACCAGTTTCACGACTTAATCTCTGAAACTCACCTTGTAAGATGTCCTTTACTGCCAAACTCGCCTCATTAACATTCCTACCTGCCCTCAAATACTCGGAGGTAATCATAGAAACAACTGGCATCGCTTTCTTCATCTCGGCAGTAGTTAATTCAAACTCAACACCAATACTGGAAATAGTTTCACCAAGAGCATACTTATTCAAACGAGGAAACTTCTTAACAGTAACATCCAATGCCTTATTAAACTCATCAACTTGCCTTGTAGAATAACCAAGCATTTGGAAATAACCATTCATCTCTGATTTAGCATTAATAGTTTCAGTAGTAGCCATAGCAAGATTATGCACAAAATTATATGCAATCATAGAACCTACCATAGTACCCATCATCTTTAAACTACTTAATGCTTTACCAAGACCTTTGGATGCAGATGTTTGTTTATTCATACTATTAGTTGCTCTATCAGTAGCGACAGACTGTTTCTCTTCGGCAGAAGCGACTTGTTGGGATGATGATGCAGACTCTCTGTCGGCAGAGGATTTTTGCCTTTCTGCATTTGCCAATTCAATATTATTAGTAATCATTTGCCGTTGAGTAGGCAAAGCAACCTCTAATGCCCTTTCATACTGTTGAACTCCTGCAGTAATAGTACCGAATTGGCTTCTCCCATAACGGGCAAATTCTAATAACTCTGCCTTACTTCTTTCAAACTCGGCATTCATTGACTCCATTTGGGCTTTAAGCCTATCTGAAGAGGCATCCATTTCATTAAATGATTGAACACCATAACGAGCAAAGTTCATCAACTCCTGCCTTGCCCTTTGGAATTCTGCCTTCATCATATCTGCCTGTTCACGAACCCTTGCCATCGGTTGAACCGCATTACCAAGATTCATCAAATCCTGTTTTGCCTGTTTGAGTTCAGAATCCATTTTTTGGGTAGATGCTCCTGTGCCTTCCTCTTGCATCCGTAACTCACGAAGGGCGGAAGCCAATCCCTGAACCTTGATAGTGCCTCCACTAAATGCACCTTCCATCTCCCTGATGATGTTGATTACTCTTTGCACACCAACCGCAGATGTGGATGCATCACTTCCGAGGATTTGGATCGCTTGAGCCAAAGCCTTAACACCATTAGTGAACCTGTTAAACTGCTCCATCCCCTTCGCTTCTTTATTAAAGCGAGTGATATCACTACTAGCATTTAAAAGTTCCTCACCAATAACACCAATGGCAGTCCCAAAAGCCTTCACCTGACTTTCAGATGCTTTAACTTGTGCAACAAAAGTCTTTACAGAAGTCTCCGCACTCTCAATATTACTGAAAAAACTACTGGCATCTAAAGTTAACAATGCCTCTATACTTGCACCACTCATAATCCTATCCAATCCTCTAAATCAAAAAATACAAACCGTGGATGTAATCCTGCATCTATGTTTGTTTTCCCTCTGCTTACATTTCCTCCTTCAAACAAGGATAAATAATCTGTTTCAATTAACTCCAGTACCTCATCTTCAGACAACATTATCCCTTTTGTCAAATAAAATTGCTCCCCTCTCAAAGGGTGTTGTTCAGTAAGGATTTCATCGTGTTGATATTGAGCATAATGAAATCCACTTTTCTCATCAACCGCATCAAACCCCACTCCTAATAATATAAAAGGAGATCTGTTAACGGTTACATAGTCATAAGATTGTTCTAACCCTCCATATTCAAGTGGGACTAGTGGAATGGTTTCTATCCTAATAATTTCGGCAACATTTTTCATTGTCCGAACCATTCTCACAAAATTATGAGCAGTTTTATCCAACCAAGTTATAAATCCATTTGCATCAATTTCAAAGGAGGTCATAATTCTTCTGTCATCTCATCCACTAAATCATTCATTTCTTCACTATTACCATCAGGTCTTTCAATATACTCATTATTCTGCTTTGAGTATTCTTTTTGCTCCTCCTCAATAATCTTCTTCTCCATATCTAAAAGTTTAGCGGTAGTCCAAGTGTCTAACTCCCAATAATCATTAATAGATAAACCGATCCCTTGAACTCGCCTAACTAATAAAAAATATTCCTCCAACATAGATTCTTCTATAATCCACGAAAAAGGAATATCAGATAAATCCTCATCATCTGACAAATCAGAATCCTCTGTTGAATCAGAATCATCTGAATTATCAGAATCTAACGAAAAGAATCTTTAACTATTTTAGCATATAATTTATCAATATCTTTTTGTTTAGCCCCTGTTGTCGCTAAACGATATAATTCACCTAATCTCGGAGCAATTGTTAAATCTGTTGAATCTGCCTCTTCTATTTCTTCAACATCAAATTCTTTGAATATTTTAGATGCAAATTCCCCATAACATAACCTTAATTCTTCATCTAAATCTCCATAAAACTCTTTATCATCCTTCTCC
Source organism: uncultured Methanobrevibacter sp. (assembly GCA_902772665.1). Lineage (GTDB taxonomy): Archaea > Methanobacteriota > Methanobacteria > Methanobacteriales > Methanobacteriaceae > Methanocatella. The sequence continues at coordinate 7,006 of CACYBU010000026.1, forward strand.
AATTCATCATTCTCTCTTCTCAAATCGTGTATTTGCCTTTGAAGAGCCAATTTCTGCTTTGTCAACTGAATACACTCACGGATTTCATCATCAGATGCATCATCTAACTGTTCAAGCAATTCAATATGTTTATCAATTGCTCTTTGCTCATCTTCTAACTCGGTGAGTTTGAACTGGAAGTCTCTTGTCCTTTCTGCTAATGGAATAATTTTATCTTGAATGTCATCTATGGTTTTCTGATAATCCTTAAGAGTTTTATTTGGACATCTTTGGAATTTACGAGTTTTACCACAGAATTCGACTGATTGATTCATTTTCATAACCATTTTCGCTTACCTCTTATAATTAAATGGTAGGATGGGGAATTGAACCCCATTGCCTTGTCGGATATTTCACTTCCTACCAAAAAGGACAGGATGGGAATTGAACCCACAACCTAGTGGTTACAAACCACTCGCTCTGCCTGATTGAGCCACCTATCCTAAAAAAAATTTAAAAAAAATAACATCTACCTATGGAGAGGTAGATGTTGGTTCATCATCAATATGTAATTCTTCCAAGTCAGTTATAATTTCAACCTCAATGAAACTGTCTGACCCATTTTCCTCAATGTTTCCTTCAAGGGATATTTGTTTTGCATCAGTACCTGATTGGTCTGAATATGCGGAGGTAATGACTACTTGAGGGATTTTAATGGTAGTTTTATATTTATAATTGGTTGAACCGATTTTACCATTCTCCATAACAAACCAAATAGTTTTCTCGTCATTGTCAGTAGTTACAGTTTCACCATCAACCGCACCTGTCTCAAATACTTTTTCCAAGTGTTTGGTTGCACTTGTCCAAGGAACAGTAATACTTACTTCCCCTTCACGGTTTCCAAGCACTTTTGTAGATTCACCAAAATCATCCCCTGAACAAGGAACTGATTCTAAATTGTTATTAACACTAAATGACCATTCTAAATAACAAGGATATTCAAAATTGAGCATATTAGCATCAGAAGTTCCAACAGGAGCAATATAAACTGATACATCCGCAGATTTAGGGAACACAGTAGTCTGTGGGATCACTCTAGCAGGGTTCTGTTGGTTAACCTTTGGGTAATTTGTACTGAAGGTAGAAGTGTATGTAGGGGCTTCTTCATTTGAACCTGACACCTCAAATTCACCCATTAATGCATTCTCATATTTATATGCATCCCCTTCTGTTTTAGCAAAACCATTGAATAATGTAGCAAAATAAGGGTCTTGTGGTTGAGCAGTATTGATTTTGAAAGTATATTTGTAAACACCTTCAGTAACTGTCTCTTTACGGATGTTTCCCTCACCATCATCAGAACCCAACAATAATAACCACATATCCTCCCAACCTTCTTTATATCTGCATTTATCAGTAAAAGAAGGGTTAGCAGTAGCGGTAGTACGATAACTACTCATACGAGTAGTAGCAGTACCCATATGACCTTCATCATCTTCCATTGATATTTCTCTTTCGTGATTGAACTCTGAACCACGAACCATAACCAACGGATCGGCTTCCTCACCAAGTTCCAATCCCTGAATACCCAAATACCAATAATGATAACTTAAATTAGGAGCAACTTCACGAACCATAATTATTTATCCTCTTTTTTAACTTTTTTAATGACCTTTTTATTATCTTGAACTTTCTTGAAGACACCATTTGTTTCTAATGCTTTAATTACATTAGTTAAATTGTCAGGCACATCAACAACTTGTCCTTTTTTCAAATAAGAACCTTTTTCAACAAGTTTGTAAGCCAACAACTCAATACAAAAGCAATTGTCTTCACCTAAATATTTAAACTTCATAAACTATACCTTACAACAAACCTAACTCTTAACAAATTTGAAAAGAAAATCATATTGAATTGATTCGCTTCTTTTCTCGCATTGAACATCAATGCATTGATTGTTGATGCTCCAGTTTCTTTAATCTCATAGAAATTGGATAATCTCCCCTCAACTATGGCATTATTGATAACAGTTACCAATTGCTCTTCATAACTATACAATTCAGATTGTAATTTTCTTTTGTCAATAGTTTCAGTATGCAATCTTATTTCTAAACGGCGAGAATACTCTGTACACAATGCAGATGATTCCAATACCTCTTTTTGACCTACTTTAAAACTTATTGCAGGTAAGGATATGTTAGGATTCATTTCAGAGTCATCAAAGTACACTTCAATGTCTTTAAACTCTTCAGAGTCTTGTAACACATCTCTTATTTCAACAAGAATCTTCTCGAATGTACTGACTCTATCCAAATCCATTTTACCACCTTAACCTTCGGTAAGTTATTAAATCATCCTTCACAAACATTTCTTCATCATCTGCTATCCCGTTTGCTTTCTTGTACAGATCTATAGCCTCATCTACGGTGGCGAACAACCATTTACCGTACGATTTAGCATTCTTCTGTTCATCATTCATCACACGGGCTTCATATTCCCAAACAGACATCCATCCATACCCTGCAGATGCAGTATAGACATGATCTTCGAGTTCAGGCGGAACTTCACTCATATGAAGCCTAGATAACACATAATACTTCCCATCTTCATAAAAACTATCAAGTTGCTCCAATGAAAAAGTAGCATTATCATCACGGAAACAAACCTCGTGAATCTTAAAATCTAGATTGTTAGGAGTAACTATCTCAATACTCTTAATATTAGTAAGATTCCTAGAAGCCTCTGACATAGTTTGAGACTTCCTCATACGGAAAACAATCTTTTTAGGAACTCCTACAGGCAACACCCCATCATTCTCCGCATCAAGAACAACAACAGGATCATACCCTTGCAAATACTCTGACAAATTCAAATGCAAACTAGAACAGTCATACTCAACAGATGATTCTAACAAAATCTCTGCATAATCAAATCCTTTAAAGGATTGCCTATTGGTTTCAAAGAGGAAAGAATCATTTTCATAGATAACTGGAGTTTCCTCACCAGTTTCCTCATCTATCTCGAAGAAATATTCTTCAACAGGATAAAACCTATCCATTGTTTCCACTTCGAGAAAATGAAGTATTTTATAGTATTCTTTCGCCCTCAACATAATTATAAATCTTCTAATGTAATAATCTTAAAATTTTCACCATCGGCAACCACCAAATAAGAACCTTCTTCATTATGCACGATTCCTATATTAACAAACTTCTTGCCGAATGCTTTTTTCAATGCAGTTTTAGTCAACTTCACATTATGTTTGACAACAGGGACTGCATCTGCCCCATCTGAAATCTGATTCTGAAGATCTTCCAATTGATTATAGAGTACCTTCGCAGATGGGAATCTCCCTTTAAATAATTCAGTAAAAGAGTATTTAAGAGGCATATGTTTACACCTCTTATCCTGCATCCTCTAATGCTTTAATCCTTGCAAGAATAGTACCCTCTGTGGATTCATCACCAATAGCAGTATTAATATCTGCCACATCTTTGACTAATCCACTTGAAGAATCTCCAACAACTGTTTCTAATGCAGATATATCGGTGGATTCTCCACTATTTGTAGAGTCTAAATCTTCAAGGACTTGATACAATCTTTTCTTATTAATTTTCCCACCAAAAAATAGGTGATGGAATTTATATCTTAAAGACATAATCCACCTCTATTTAAGCAGGATTTAATCCAGTTTGTTTTAAAAT
>CACYBU010000027.1 GCA_902772665.1 uncultured Methanobrevibacter sp.
TACAAATTTTATTTTATAAAAGATATAATATAAAGATTACCTATGAAATATTTTAGAAAAATTTATAAAGTATAATAAAAGATTTTTCGTTTAAGACAAAATCGTGCAAAAGTAATACTTTTTAAAATAAATTTAAAATATTTTTTAAAATATTATCAGGACATGAATTGTTTAAAATTAAATTAAATAAAAAAATTAAAGTTTAAACTAATTATAAAATATTATACTCCTTATTTTTAAAAATAAATTAAAATAAAAAATTATTACTTTCAAGCTTCATAGTAATAAATAATACTAAAAGTAATACAAAAAACCAACCAAAAAAATCATGATATTTATAAATAAAATGAAAATTAAAATTAACTAATATGCAACTTGTAGCGGATGTCGGAGGAATACCTGGAAGAGACTGTAACGGTTTTTGCAGATACTGTTACTTTAGAAAAGTAAAAGAAATGAAAATTTTCGGTTGTGCACACTGCCTTCCAAACAAAGTAGGCTGTGAACGATGCAGCAAAGGAGTATCTGAAACACAAGGAGATTTTAAATCCCCATTTGAAGTGATAAACCAGGTTCAAACAGCAATGATGATGGGAATGCCACAGGGAGACGTGAGTGCATACATAAGTGGAGGAGGCGATATCAGCTGTTATCCTCACCTCGAAATCCTAACAGAAAACTTGAATCAGTTATCAATCTCATCAATACTCGGATACACATGTGGAAAGGGAATAAATGACTCCGAAATGGCTACAAGACTGATTAACAATGGCGTTGAGGAAGTATCATTTACCGTTTTTTCAACAGATTTGGAGCTTCGAAAACATTGGGTGAAAGATCCCAATCCCGAAGAAGCCCTCAAGGCATGCAGGATATTTTGTGAAAACATTACCCTTACCGGTGCAGCAGTGATAATTCCCGGGGTCAACGATGGAGATGTGCTTCGTGAAACCTGCAACTCCATGGAGGAGTGGGGAGCCAAGGGAATGCTTCTTATGAGATTTGCAAATACCTTCAACGAGGGACTGATACTTGGCAATGAACCAATCCTTAAGGGATTTGAATCCCAACCGGTGGAGGACTTCGGCGAGCTTGTAAGACAAATCAACAGTGAATACAAATTCAGAGTCAGTGGAACACCCGTATGTGATCCTGAAACCGGAGGACCATTTGCAATTGCCAAAGACGAAAATGAAATATTCCTGCAGTTCATAAAGCCCGTAACCGGTGAAGCCACAATCATCACATCAAAGATAGCTCATCCATACATTTCAAAGATATTTGAAAAAATCGAAGCCACCAGTGTCAATGTTGTTGCTGTTGAAAAGGAAATTGCATGTCTGATTACAAAAGAAGATCTGGAAAATCTTGATTTGGGCGAACTTAAGGATGCAGTCATAATCCCCGGAAGGTCATTTGTTCACCAGCTTGATGCTGAAAGGATTTTAAGTGCCGACGGTATTGAAAGACTAATCGGACGTGGTCCAGATACCCTTACTGTGGACGGGGAGTTGAGCATTGACATGAGCGATGAAAACGTAATAGAACGTGAACTGGAGCAGTTCAATGATTTGGTTGATGCCATTAACTTCTTCGGCATGCGAAGAATATAAAAAAAGTGGTTTAGTTTGAATCCTCAACAAGAGAACTCTCACTATTGATTTTTACAAGAATGTAGTCATACATTTTTGATTTTTTAATTTCAGCTATTTCTGACAGTTTTTTGCCGTCGATAACCACATTGCCTATGTCTTCGCCGTAGGTGTCATAATTTAACTTTACACGCACACCGTCAAGCTGTGATGTTACGGGTGTCGGTGAGATTACCTCATTTATTTCTCGAATCTGATTTTCAATTGCATTTTTAACAACGATAGCTGGGACAAGAGGTGCGTCAAGAGCCATTTCACGTTTTTTATCATTCAATATCTGTTCGACTGTTTCAACCAGCTTATCGAGTGCACGAATGTCGGGACCTCTTCTAAGTCTTCTCGGGATTCTGCCGAGACCTCCCACATAGGCATCGGCTCCTGGAAGTTCACTGACATCTATTTCGGGAGCTCCGGTTACGATTACCGGAATGTCAATGTCATCATATAAAAAGGCTTTTTCCTTAATGCAGCTTTCAAAACTGCCCAGTGCGAAGATAACAATATCATGCTCTTCAATCAGGTCTTTTTCCTCTTCGGTAATCCCGGAGGTTCCTTTACCATCTCCTCTGGCAAGACCTATCATGTTGTCCTTTGCACCGAATTCACGCAAATATTCTGAAATATCGCATGCTGCGTGAGGCAGATGGTGTCTTGCTAGTGTTGGAGATACAATGGCAATTTCTGAACCTGCCATCGGAGCGACAGACAGTTTTGCCAAGAGCTCTTTTGATTTCTCTTCAATTTTGCCAACGTCTTCAAGTGGAACTGCCATGTTTAATACAAGTTCCATCTGCTGAATGCTGTCCTGAAGAATAAATCCTCCCAAATCCTCAATCAGTTCTCTTATCTCTTCACTTTTGTGAACTCCACCGGTAAATATTAATGTTTCATACATTTGCTAACACTCCCGAAAAATGTTATATTAATATTTATTTTTATCAGCCTATATTAAATTTTCTAAAATTGAATATCTCAATTCCGCCTTCACAAATGGGTTTTTGGAAACAGCATTGTGGGAGGGAACTTCAACAAGATTTTCACTTTCAATGACTTTTCTTTTAAGATAATCGGGATATATAACATAATCAAAGTCATCCGAATCGATTACAAACCCAACGTCCGATACGATGTCTTTTAAAAATTCAGAGTAAACCCTGACTCTGACGTCATGACTGTAAGCTGAATTCAAATATTTTGTGCAGAGGGGATAATCCCCGAAATACTCAAATATTTCCTCATCCGCCAGCTCGCTTCCCGCTATTTTTGAAACCAGCATTATGCTTTGAAAAATCTGTGTGGAGGTATTGATTTTAATTGCAACTGCTTTCATGTCCATTTTACTTTCAGAAAGAATAATCGCCAAATCCCCGTCCTGCTTTTGAGGGAATTTATTAACTGCATAGTTTTTAACACCTGCAAGTTTTACAATTTCTTCACACATTGGTGTTGTGACAATTTTCATAAATAATAATTATAAAAACAATCCATATATATAATATATGAAAGTAACATTGAGTTTTGAGGAAAGTTCAACGTGTGATGTTTCCATCATGGTTGATGCCTTAAGAGCAAGTACAACAATTACACTAGGTCTTGACAAGTTCAAAAGAATAATACCATGTTTCACTCCTGAAGAAGCCTTAAAAATAAAAAATAAAATAGGAGGAACCGTTGCCGGTGAGCGAATGGGAAAACAACTTGAAGGATTTGATATCGGGAACAGTCCGTCACAAATTATGAATCTGAAAACCCCCGACGACACACTGATTTTAACAACAAGCAACGGAACAAGGATACTTGAAAACATGGACTCACGAGTCCTGGTAGGTTCAATGGTTAACGCAAGGGCAGCCGGGCTTAAAGGCATTCGGCTGGCCGACACCCATATTGACGTGGTCATGGCTGGCGTGAGGGGAGAGTTTGCAATCGAGGACTTTCTGGCATCGGGCGAAATACTCTACTGGATCAACCGGAATTTAAAGACATGCCAGTTAAGTGAATATGCCAAATCTGCAATTCTTGCAAGCAGAAACTATGAATCCGTAAAAGAAGCATTTTTAAGTTCAAGAACCGGTGCAAGATTAGTTGAACTTGGATTTAAGGAAGACGTGGAGTTAAGCTCCTTAAAAAACATTACCGACAATGTTGCAATATACCATGATAATGAATTAACTTTATATATCTAGATACTCCATAATATTATAGATATTAATACAATTTTAAAGAAGTGTTTTTTTGAAAAGAGAATGTTTGACAATAATAGGTACTGCTCATGTATCCGAAGAAAGTGTTAATGAAGTTAAGGATGCTATTTATGAGCAACACCCTGATGCAGTGGCAATTGAACTTGACAGAGGAAGATACACTAAGATAAAACAGGAAATGATGGGTATTGCGGAAGATGAAACAATATCCGTGACTAAAATCATCAAAGAAAATAAAGTTGCCCTGTTTTTTACAAGTGCCATTTTAAGCTACTTCCAGTCTAAAATCGGAGCGCATCTTGATGTTGCACCGGGTTCGGAGATGATTGCCGCCATAGAAGCTAGCGAAGATTTGGGAATTCCAATTATCCTGATTGACAGAGACATCAGCGTTACCCTTCAAAGGGCACTGAATAAAATGGGATTTATTGAAAAGGCAAAATTCATGATTGCCCTGATAGCTTCCGTTTTCGGATTTGGAGATGAAAAAAATGTTGACGTTGAAGAGTTAAAGAACCCCGAAAACATGGACGAATTGATGGAAGTTTTCAAGGATGAAGCTCCAAGCGTTTACGAAGTTCTTGTTCATGAAAGGGATGCCTATCTTGCGGGAAGCCTAATGAGAATACCTCACGACCATGTCATTGCGGTTGTAGGAGCAGGACATAAACCTGGAATTGAAGAATACCTTGACAATCCCGAAAAATTGCCCGACTTAAGGCAGCTCGAGATTATCAGTGAAAAGAAAGGCATTCCATGGCTCAAGATATTTCTGGCAATGATTCCTATTTTATTCGTGGTGATATTTTTTCTGGCATATTTTAGCGGGATAAACATTGCCTGGAACATCTATGACTTTATTGTCATCAGTATGATTATGGGATTTGCGGGATCGATTCTTTCAGGTTCAAAACTCGTATCTGCGATTGTTGGAGGACTTGTAGCACCTTTAACCATTATCCACCCCCTGCTTGCAGCCGGATGGTTTTCAGGTTTATGTGAAGCCAAATTCAGAAAGGTCCGTCAAAGCGACATCAAGAATTTAGCCCATATAAATGGATTTAAGGATTTATGGCGCAACAATATATTCAGAATACTTCTTGTAGTTATCGGAACCAACCTTGGAGTGAGCATAGCGACTCTGGTGATTCTACCTTCAAAGGTTTTCATACCCCTCTTCATGAAGATTTTCGGAATGTAGGAAAATAATTAATTTTAAATAATATATTGTATAATATTATTATCTACTATTTATTTATAAAAATTGGAAAAAAATCATGTATCTTATATTTCGTTGTGACTGTGGAAGGGCATTGTATGCAAAGGAAGGCGTGGCTACACGAAAATGCGTATGTGGAAAAACACTGAAGGTCAAGTCAAGGCGTATTTTTCAAAAAGTAGCTACGAGAGAAGATGCCTCCCTTGCGGTTCAGGAAATGCAGGATAAAATATATAAAAATACTGGTTTTATAAAGGCCAGTGACTTATAATTGGTTTTAATGGTCTGTTAGAAATGATTGGAACGACACTCGAGATAATTATTATAATTGTTTTGGTAATACTTACAGGATACCTTTCAATGGCCGAGCTTGCTGTTGTATCCATTAGAAAAGCGAAAATGCAGAAATATCTAGAAGACGGGAATAAAAACGCTCAAATTGTTTTTGATTTATTAGAAGATCCCAATGAATTTTTATCAACCGTACAAATTGGAATTTCACTTATCGGCGTTCTGACCGGGGCATTCGGTGGAGTAACCCTTGCCAAACCCCTTGCCAAAATAATTTCATTTATCCCATACAGTGGACCGATAAGCGTTGCAATAGTTGTTATCGTTACAACATACCTGACACTGGTTGTTGGAGAAATTGTGCCGAAGGTAATCGCTTTAAATGAACCCGAAAAGGTTTCACTTAAAGTGGCCCGAAGTATGCTGATTCTTTCAAAAATATCAAAACCCATCAGTTTTGTTCTTGCAAAATCAAGTAGTTTTCTTTTATGGTTAATGAGAGTTGAAAACAGACAGAACAATGCAGTTACTGAAGAGGAAATTACATTAATGATTAGAGAAGGACGTGAAGACGGTACAATCGAACAGGAGGAGGAAGACATTATCAAAAGAGTCTTCAAACTTGATGATAACAAAGTCGAAAGCATAATGACCCCAAGAAATGAAATCATATGGATTGACCTGGAGGACGACAAGGAACTCAACAAGGTAAAGATTATTGAAAGCAAAAGGTCAATCTTCCCAATATCAAGCGGAGAACTGGATGATTTCATTGGAGTCGTGCAGGCAAAAGACATCCTGTCAGCACTTTTCGGCGAAGAAGAATTTGACATTTACAAAATCATTAAAGAACCTCTGGTTGTTTCTGAACATTTAGAAACACTAGAACTGCTTAGAGAATTAAAGGAAAACAAAGAACACGTCCACATGGTTCTTGTTGTTGACGAATTCGGAAGCGTTGAAGGTTTGATTACATTAAACGATTTACTTGAAGGCATAGTCGGAGACATTCCGGGCATCGACGAGGAAGACAACCCTCAGGCAATACAAAGAGAAGACGGAACCTGGCTGATAGACGGAAGATATCCGATTGACAGATTTAAGGAATTATTTGATTTTAAAGATAATCTCCCCGATGAAGAGGAAGACAATTACACCACATTGGCAGGTTTCATTTTAAGTTTAAGCGGTACAATCCCTAATGAAAACGACAAATATGAATGTGGAAGATTTATCTTTGAAATCGTAGATATTGACGGACACCAGATTGACAAGGTTTTGGTTACCGATTTGGGTTCTGAACAAAGTGAGGAATGAAAATGGATTTTTCAATACTGATTCAAGTGGTTTTACTGATTGGTGGATTTGCACTGTTAATCAAGGGTGCAGACTTTTTTGTTGATGGAGCCAGCAACATCGCTTCAATTCTGAAAGTCCCCACAATTATTGTCGGTTTGACCATTGTTGCATTGGGAACAAGCGCCCCTGAAGCGGCAGTTTCCATTACCTCATCCCTAACCGGCAGCAATGCAATGGCCGTTAGTAATGTGATTGGAAGCAACTTATTCAATATGCTGGTAATTATCGGTGTTGCTACACTCTTCGGAGATTTGTTAATGGAAGAGGATGTCCTGAGTAGGGATTTGCCGTTCCTTGTTGCAATAACTTTTTTACTTGCAGTTTTCATATTCATGGGAGGAGACATCATACCATTTGAAGGGATTATACTGCTTGTTCTGCTGGTCGGATATGTAATCTACATCATCAGAGCCTCAAGAAAAACCGGTGCCATGAGTTATGTTGACGAACCTAAATTCTCCCTTCCGATGAGCATACTATTTATTGTCGGCGGACTTATCGGAATCGTTATCGGAGGAGATCTGGTTGTAAACAGTGCTTCAAATATAGCAATGGCACTCGGAATGAGTGAAACACTGGTAGGTTTAACCATTGTTGCAATAGGTACCTCTTTACCGGAACTTATAACATCAATTACTGCTTTAAAAAAAGGTGAAAACGATTTAGTTATAGGTAATGTTATTGGCTCAAATATCTTCAACATATTATTTGTATTGGGTGCAAGCAGCGCAATAAGTAAAATAACAATAAACTCTGGAATACTTGTAGATGTTGCATTCATGATTGTGGCAACAATATTCTGCTTCGTATTTGGTAAAACCCAGGAAAAATATGATAAGAGAGAAGGAATCATTTTAATAGGATTATTTGCAGCATATATGATTTTTGCAATCTGGAGAAATTGAATCTTAAATATGGACAATTATACTGGATTCAATCCATAACTACTATTTTTAATCCAATCGGGAAATATAATGATATTTGCTCAAAAAAGCAAATATTATCATGCAAAATTTTATATTATTAATATTTATCAATGTTGAAGTATTTATGAAATTTTAAGTTCAATAAATATTGTTTTGAACTTAAAAAAAATAACAATGCCTACTATAAAAATGAAAATGTTTTTGGAAGCACGTAAATTACATCATCAATCTTTTTTATACTGGAGAAGTTGTTTGCAACAACAATACCATATTCACAACCAAACTTATTAATAACATATTTAATCTGATGACCATCTTTCTTTCCACGGCCCACTTCAATTGGAACAATATTTTCAGAATCTTTTTGAATCAGAAAATCAACATTTGTCTTTTTATTTGCATCATAATATATTGTGAAATTTGTGAATTGCCTCTTGGAAAGATTAAACAAAATTGATGCGACAAGATTTTCCAGAAGCAATCCTTCATATTCATCAGTCCCCCCCCTAAAGGATTTCCAACTTTAGCAGATAGCGCATGCCTAATGCTGGGTGTTGCAAAGTAATATTTCCATGATTTTTTAACTCTTTTATCCGAACCGGCATATGGTTCACAGTGAAAAATCAGAGGGGTTTTTTCAAGCAAATCCAATATCTTATTAACATTAGCAGTGGATGTTTTTAAAAAGTTGGCTAAATTCACCTGTGTTAACTCAGCAGGCTGTTGCAGGGCAAAATATCGTAATATCCGTTTTGCATTAGATTTATTTTCAGATGAAATCTCTTTAATTTGAGGCATGTCTTTTGTAATTACCCTTTCTGTGATTTCAACTAGATCCTCACATATTTCACGATGAGTTTTTTTATCAAACAGTATAGGAAAACCACCAAATTTAAAATATTCTTCCCAATCTGTAGAAGAGTAATCAATACAATTAATTAATAAGTTATTTGCCTCAAATTCAGATGTCACCGCATTATCAATATTTCCAGAAAATATTAGCTCCCTTAACTCATTTGACAACCTGCCAGCATCAATATCATATTTCAAATTAAGATGTTGTGTATAATTTAGAGGAGTTATAGATTTTTTGCGCATTCTTCTTACAAGATCGTCATTTTGCTCTAAATGAAGAGCTGAAGAACCTGTAAAAATCACAAAGACATAGTATGATTTGTCATATATAGTTTTTCCATATGATGCCCATTTTTTATCTGTTTGTGATTCATATGAAAACTCAAAGGTTTGAAACGTTCTTTGACGCAGTCATTGCAATTATCATTACTGTGCTTGTTTTAAAACTGGTTCAGCCTACTGCTCCAACATTTGACGCTTTGGGCAGTCTGATCAGTTTCTATATGGCGTATTTTGTTTGCTTTTTGATGATTTTCAATATATGGCATGGAAACCATAATCTGTTTCAAAAAATTGACGAAATTGACAATAGAACCCTGTTTTTTTATGGGCTACTTCTTTTTTCAATGTCGCTTCTTCCATATTTTTCCGTATGGCTGACCTTGAATCCCTATTCCATTGCCAGCGAAACCATGTTCGGATTGAATTTCCTTTTCATACAGGTTATGTACCTGTTGTCGCTTAATGCAATTGCCAAGGCAAATCCCGGCATCGTTTTGACCGATTTTAAAAACATCAACACTTATTTTACAACAATCATTATCCTGATAGGATTTGCATTGACCTATACGATTTATCCTCCGGGAATCGACCTTTGCTGCGTTATTGCAGTTGTCTATGCCACTTTCAGCCACAATACCATCAGACATGAAATTGTCGACAGTGAAAGATTCGAATCATTGATTGATGCAATCATTGCCATTGTGCTGACAATCATTGTTTTGGAAATCACCATGGCTCACGGAGGGAACTGGCAGGATCTCTTCGATTTGAAATTGGAATTTGTAGCCTATGCAATTAGCTTTCTTCTATGCTTCAATTATTGGCTTTATAATACTAATCTGTTTCATTTTGTTAAAAGAATTGATTACAGGGTCATCTGGACAAGCAGAATTTCTCTTTTCATACTTTCATTGGTTCCGTATCTGACAAAGTTCGTTGCCGAAAACTTTTATGTGTTTGCGCCACAGGCATTGTATGGGGCGGAATATCTGGCAATTACTGCATCCGGAATATTCTTGAAAAGATATCTCATAAAAGCGGATCCTGAAAATGAGGAATTAATAAATGTCTATGATAATTATTCCTTTTTGATGGTATTTGCCCTCGTAATGGTTGGAATGGTTATAGGTTATCTTTGGTGGCCTCCGGCAGTAATCCTGTCATGTCTGATTACAATACCTCTTGGATGGGTGATGGTTAAACTTTAAGAGGTGGCTGCAAAATTCTATAGGTAGCTAACCATGTTTTCAATCGGAATTCTTGAGTAATGGACTGAATGCGGCTTTGACCTTTTATCGGGATATCCTATAGGTAGCAATGCCACTGATTCCAGATTTGCCGGAAGCCCAAATACCTTATCCAGCACTCTTTTGTCATATCCTCTAACCCAGCAGGTTCCCAGTCCCAGATCTTGTGCCTCAAGCATCATCTGCGTAATGGCTATTGTCGCATCGACCACTCCGGAGTCATGCCCGTCAATGGCTTTCCATGATACGTTCCTGTCCCAGCATATCAACAAAACTATCGGGGCATTAAAGCAGAACGGAGTTACTGATTTTGCCTGTGCCAGTGCCTCGTCGCTTTCAAGCACGAATATCCTTTGGGGCTGGAAATTTGCCGCCGTAGGTGCAACCCTTCCGGCTTCAAGAACTTTGTCCAACTTTTCCTGTTCAATCTTTTTTTTCATCAAACAGACGAACTGAATGCCTGTCCTTTGCCAATTGTAAAAAATCATCCATATTATCACTTTATTTTATATTGGCGCCAATTTCCCGTGCTTCATCTTCCTTGCCGGCACCTAAAACTGTGCCGTGGTCTTTCCAGCCCATCAGATTAACAAAGATATTATAGAAATCCAAGGCAAAGCGATAGTTGTCACCTCGCGCTGTCATGATGAGTGCAGTTTCCTTTTTAAAGTTGGGAAAACCTATCTTATTTTGTACTGCGTATAATCTGTCAATGACTATCTTAAGTTGTCCGGTGATTGTTCCCCAGAACTGCGGGGATGCAAACACGACAACATCCGCCCATTCAAAGGCTTCATTAACAATTTTCATGTCATCATTTTGAACGCATTCACCACCGTTTTGACTGCATTTCTCACAGGCAAGACAGCCCTTTATCTTCATGCTGTTGAGATACAGGTTGTTTACTTTGTTTCCAGTGCTCTGTGCTCCTTCGGCAAATGCATTTATCAATGATGCTGTTTTGCCGTTTTTGCGCGGAGACCCGTTAAGTATAAGAATCTTTTTCATGATAATACCTCTTATTCTTAATTTATCTTATGAGTATAAAAGATTAAGTAATTAATGTAAAATAAACAAGATAACTAATGGCTATTAATTATATAATTAATAATTTACGCATGGGTTCGTTGAGGTCCATTTTTCCATTTTAGTATAAAACGAAATGCCTAATTTTTTAATCATGCACTTGGAAAATGATAAATAACCAATAATATTTTTACGCTTATAATTGGATTTTCATAAGTTTTATAATCTGAAGAATACTCCGACACTCTTAAAACTCTTTAAGGATTTCAGGTTTTAGTGAGAATAATATTTAATATAATTTAAATTATTGTGCAAGAATTCTCCGGCTTCTATAAGCCGGCGAGGTTCAAAGATAAGTAATCTATTAATTGAGTATTTTTTCTAATTTTTCAATGAAATATTTAAATGAATTATTCCTTTTGGTTGCCAAATCAA
>CACYBU010000028.1 GCA_902772665.1 uncultured Methanobrevibacter sp.
AAATATGTCTGCACAGGAAGTTATTAATTTGGAAAAGGATATTATTGATGCACGTATTGATGGAATTGTCAGTCGTGCTGAAAAAGTTGCTCTGGAGGAGGGCAAAAAAAAATCGGCATGAAAAAAGGTTGGGAAAAAGGTATTGAAAAAGGTATTGAGAAAGGTATGGAAAAGGGTAAAATTGAAACTGCTATAATCATGCTTGCCAAGGGTTTTTCCATTGAGGATATTGGTGATGTTACTGGTTTGTCCGAAGATGTAATAAATTGTCTTTTTTAGACTATTTTATCCTAAAACCAATCGATATCAGACTCATATTTTGGTGATGGGGATTTTGGGGTTTCAATTTTTAACAATTCAGCTGTTATTTGATTAGGTTCATTTGTATATTTAGATGTTGTGAAGTTCAAAATTTGAATTTAAAAGATTCTTAAATTCAATTTATAATACACTTTTGATAATTTACTCTGGGGATTACAATTAAATATTCTGCAATTTAACTATGGGGGTGATTGGTGAATTTTCAATCTTTTTAACTCAGAGTTTCCACAATCTAATCGTAAATTCAATAAACTCTTTTTATCTAAATCCAAAACCCTATTTTTTTCCACCAGTTAGTAAATATCAAATCAGTAGTTTTTAAATGCATCATAACCTGCGTACAGATGGTATACTGTCTGAAGTCCGCTTCCCAATAGATTGTTCATAAAAAACCATATGAATATATGAATCAGCACGGCCCCTATAAACAGGCCGATGCCCTTCTGTTTATCTGCATTGAGGTATTGTCCGAGTCCGGGTATAATGAATGAAAAAATTCCGTATTTTAATGAATTCATCTCCATGTTTATCATCTCTTTTGTTAATTATAATTTTAACATTAACTAAATTTACTTTATCATTAATTATTTTAATACTTTTAGGTTAATATCACTATATTATGTATTACTTTTTTAATTATTCACTACTTGATTCGGATGAAATATGGAAATATTTATTTTGTTGCAGAACCAATCATTTAATATGGAAATGAAAATAATCTCGCTGATAATTATTTCATGCATATTCATGGGAACCGTCAGTGCATCTCACAATTTGGACTACTCCGATGAATCCCATAACATAACCTTTGAAGGTGTGGAATTCACCATCCCTCAGGGGTTTGCAGAATCCAAAAACAATGAGGATTTTGATGAACTGGGCTCTGAAGGACAAACCTGCTTTTATATCAACGAATGGAACGGTGAGATTGTAATAACCGTCATATCCGACTGGATGGGAATGAGTCTTGATGAACTGTACACTGATGGTGCGGTAAAGTCAACCGTCAACGGCCATAAGGGATGGAAATACACTGAAAACGGCCTGCACTATTTCGGATACGTTCAAGACGACAGGGGTATTCTGGTTGGAGTAACCAACGAAACAAGACTCTATGAAGTAATTCTTTAGGAAAACATTCTTTTTCCTGTCAATTATAAAAAATCCTTATCCGTTAAATCTCTAAATCTCTGATTTGCCTGAAACCTGATGAGGTGAGGATTTTCCAACAGGTTCCACATGTAATCATCACTTAACCTGCATTTTCAATATAAACACTGTTCAATTAAAATAATCCACCAATATAAAGATACCTGACCTGCCTGATATATGAATTCCTATTTTGGCAATGTGATTTAATTAACCATATGAAATTACTGGATATTGTTAAATACTTTCAAATCCATAATTATATATAGTGATAAAAATGAACATAACTAAAAAACATATACTTGTTGCGTTAATCTTAATTACTGCATTATGTATTGTATGTGCAGTATCTGCCCAGGGAGTAAGCGCTGCTAAAACCTCAAAGATAACGGTTAAGATTCATAACTTCAAGCCAGGTGTACTATGGGCACCAAAGGCCACAATACTTAAAAACCGTGATGCAATAGCAGGTTACGTTGAATACACTGGAAACATGCAGTTCGACAGGGGGACTGGTGTAACCTCATGGTATGTGGGATCCGGAAACAACGGAGACATCGAACCCCACCATACAAAACTCGTTAAAGTCAAATTCTTCTTTAAAAACAAAAACGGTAAGGTAAAGACAAAAACGGTTAATGGCGCAAGTGGCCACATCAGAACAGGTCTGATAAAAGGATACACTCCTTACAAGGCAACTGTATGGTATCAGATCAGATAGATATTTTTACAGTGGGCAATCTCACTCATCCTGTTTTCAATAATTTTTAAATACGAGTTTTTGAAAATCTAAAAAAGGCCAAACATGTTTGCATATTCTAATTGAATCCTTTAAGCAGATTTTTCAAAGGACATGTTCCTTTTTTACATTATTTTCTTTTTTAAACTGAATGTGGGATGTGATGATTTTAAAAATATATCTTCCTTTTTGTATTGTATTATTTTTCTCTTATAATTTTTCACTGAAGCAATTAGATGATTTGTCTTTCATGGATTTCAGATTATACCAAACGGATATATTGTATATTATTTTTCAGTTTAAATCGGATGTTTAATTCTTTTATATATAATTAAAACTCATATGATTATCTTTTAATTAATTTAAGCTCATACATCAGGTACTTTATTTATCTCTCCTCCATAATCTTTTCTCCGTTCTGCAGGCAATGCATGGTGATTTTAAGTTGAGGGAGGAGATTTGGGATTTTTGATGAAAGTTTACAAATGCATCCAATGAAAAATATGAAATATAACTCATTTTAAAGGGACTATTCCATAATAAAATATTGTTAAGACCGTATAATATTGATTTATCCCTTAAAATTGCTCTAATTTTAAATTGACATTTATATACTAGTTATTCCAACTTAATTATGCCTACGTAGGACTCTTATGATCATAAGTATGTAATTTAGGAGGGATTGATTTGGCAATTAATAATCCCCAATCGGCTGACAGGGCATATAAATTCATGTATAATGTTCTCGGAATAGATTTTCATCGATATATCTATCATGAGGGCGATACAATTCAGTTCATGGACACGGAGATTCCTCAAACTGGACAACGAAGGGATGTAATAGTTAAAGTGGATGGTAAAACTGTTCGAATAACGGAATTCATGGCAACTCCAATGAAAAAAGGTAAAATGAAAATCATCTCTGACTATCATTACCTGACACGTTTAGATCCGTCCAATAAAGGTTTTGATGTTAAAACAGAGGTATTCAGCATTGCTAAAGTTGGTAGTGGAGTGAATATTGTAAAAATCGATGACAGTTTAATCTTTCAGGTTAAAACCCACTATACTAAAAGTAAAAATGCCTGGAAAGTATTAAATACTATTATTCATAAAACTATGATGCATGAGGAATTAACTATTGAAGAATCCATAGACCTTCTTGTTTTGTCGGACATGGAAATGGGAAAAGATTTTAAAATGCCTATTAAACAGTTAATGATAAAAATAATTGAATTAATAGGCAGATCCAATATTCCTGATGATTTAAAGTCCAAAATTGCTTTGTGCGAAATTAAGGTTCTTGAGAGATTTTTCATAGGCGATGAGTTATCCGAGATGATTGGAATGTTGAAAACAGAAGTTAAAAATCCTAAAATCCTCCACATTCTTGATGAATGGGGACCGGGTTTTGATGAGATTTACCTCGATGGAGTAACCGACGGTAAAATTGAAACTGCCAGAAATCTGCTCGCCGACGGATTTGATGAGGAGTTTGTCTCTCATTACATTGGCCTTTCCATCGATCAAATTAGAGAAATTAAAAGAGAGCTTTAAAAGGTTTCAAACTTTTTAAAACTTTCTTATTTTTATTTTTCCGGATTTTTGAATCACAGGGTTTTTAATTGAAACAATTTTTAAAACATTTTTTTCCAGTTTACATTTCCATTAATTTCATCAATAATTCAATTATATGTTTTGTCCTATGTATTATCTATGTAATTTTAGCTAATTTACTGGTGTGTATTTGACAAGTTCATATCTCACTTTTATCAAGTCCGTTTTCGGCAGTTTACCGTAATATGAAACAATCAGGTCATGTTCGCTCATCATATGTCTCCATTTTTCATCCCACTTCCAGTTCCCGTTTCTGTCCTTCGAGTGGAGTTTTGATGAAATCGGAAGTCTGATTTTATGATTTTTTGCATCAGCAGCAATCCAGAAATCATCAAAACCATAATCATTGGACCATATTGTCTGAATAGTAACCGGGCCACGTCTGTATTCATGGTCTCCAAATCTGCATGGTATGATTTCAGTTTTTCTAACCTTTTCGAATCTGTATTTCTTGACAGCACAGGACTTTTTGGAAATTACCTTAGCCAATTTTACTGCCGACAAACTGGTATTTGAGCCTTCATATGAGACTTTAACGGTTTTTATGGTTTTAAAAATTTCCTTTCTGGTTAGGATGTTGCCTTTTTTCGTTTTGATGGTTTTGAAATGCTTTGCCTTTGGAAGCTTATAGACAACTGATGATTTACCTTTCGAATCGGTTCTTGCAGTGCATTTCCAGGCCCCGATTTTATAGGTAACTTCAGCGTTTTTAATTGCATTTCCATTTTCATCAGTAAGGTTTGAGTGTATCCTGATTTTTTCACATTCCTTTCCCGTTACCTGTTTTACTTTGATGTTTGAGGATTTTATGGTCTCTTCATGTTTTTCAATGTCTGTACCGGTTGTGTTTTCAACTGCCACAACTGCTCCGGTTAAAAGAAACAATGCAATCCCTCCTATTAATATTTTCCTAATCATTATACTTCCCAATTAAGGGTATAGTTTTAAACATATATAAGTGGGGTAAAGTTTCCGGTTTATAATCTCATGAAATCAATTTTAGACTGTTAATTTTTAAAAATATGAATAAATATTTGTTTTTAACTCATTTAACGATGTAAGTAAGCACTTGCACTCGAAAACATTTATATAGTGTCTTTTTCATAGAATTAATTGCAAAGTGAAGTGGTGGTTTGAACTTGTCATTTCCTTTGCCCATAATTTCAGAAGAGGTAAATAATATGAAAAAAATAATCTTGTCCCTATGTTTAATAATGATTGCTTTTGCTGCAGTGGCAAGGGTTCCAGCAGCAGAGCCGGGCAACACAACAGCAGTCAATCCGAACACTACTCCAAACCAGATTGGAATGTCTCCTCAAAACAAATATCATGGTAAATTAATCCCAAACAACGGCGTTCAACTCTCAGGCACCTTACAGGGCGGCATCAAAAACGTCAATGATTCACCCAAACATGTTAAAGATATAAACACCAATTCCCCTAAAAAACACGTAAAAACAATTTCCGACAAGAATATAGCTTCATCTGTCGCACAACTCTATAAAAACCATGATATCAATTCAATTACAAGGACAACAGGCCTCACTCCGGGTCAGGTAAATAAAATGATTAAGGATATCAAATCCGGCATCTACGGTCTGCAACTTAAAAACTCCCTATTGAAAAAAGACCAGGTTTCATCCAACGGCAACAAAAACCTGACAAAATCACTAGAGCATTATATGGAAAACACACAATTGATTCAATAGGAATGCCAACCGGTCAGACTCACAGGCAGGTCACAATATGATTAAAGACATTAAACACGACTTATATGACTCGGCATTGAAAATAGCCATATTGAAAAAAACACAGATTAAAAACAAATTGACTAAAATAAAATATCTGACATTTACGGTATAAACACAACAAAAAACATTTCCCAGATTACCGGAGTGAAACTCTCAAAGGTGAAAAAAAAATAATCAGAGATATTAAAGGAGGAATCTACGGTAAAACACTACAGAATCATATCAATCAAAGCGAAATATTAATATTTTAGATATCTCCCTTAAATTCAAGATTATTGATTATTATTCACCTCTTCACCATTTTTTTTTCTTTTAAATTATCAGATTCTTTGCATTTTTAAAAATCAGGTTTTGCCGGTTATATTAACCTACATACTAAACAATCAAAAAAAAATGAGGCTGATTTTATATGCAATTAAAAACTGCAGGTCATGTTTTTTTTTTTGAAAATTGACTCTTAGACAATCAGAATTACCTGTGAAAAGCAAAAACATCACGGCAAAGAAGCTAATGTATGGGGGATGTGGACTATAACATTATTTTAAGACTGAACTGCAAGGTAAAATAAGGAGTTTCATCATTGTATATTTATTATTAGAAATTAATAAAATTGACTTCATATTGCTATATTGCTTTTAGATATTCATTTATTAAATGATTAACTTTTTAATTTAAAAAATAACCTTTATTAACTATGCAAATCTAATTTAGACTATGAAAATTAGAAATATTATAACTTGTTTAATAGTGTTATTAATCTGCATTTTTGACGTTGACTATAATGAATATTCTAAACTGAAACATACTTCAGATATTTCAATTAAAAAAGAGGATTTACCAGAGGAATTCAGTGATAATGCTTATAAAACCATACTTCAGTTCATCCAAAAAACCAGAGATTTGGATTATGAATGGTTAATATATTTTGATTACATTACAGGTGAAATTCTTAAGTGTGCGAGAGGTGAAAGCAACAATGTTCAAATATCCTTTGAGGATGATGAATTTGAAGAATATAATGTTGCATCTATCCATAATCATCCTAAAAAGTCATTATCCCCTCCTTCAGGGAAAAATTTTGGAATTCTAACAAGGGATTTTGAAGATTATGAATTGATTGCAGGTTTTGAAAATTTTTGGATTTTAAAAGCCAAAGGAGTTCATAAAAACTTATGCTTTCAACTCAATTCTTTTTCCGATTTGTTTCATGAATTATCTTTTCAATTTTGTTCGAATAGACATGGGGATGAGGAAATAATTAGTAGAATGCACGACATTAAATATGGTTCTGAATTATTAAACTATATAAATAATAAGAACATAGATAATATACAATTAATTAAAAAGGAGTATGTTACTAATGAATAAGGTAAAAACTGCTAGTTATGTTTGTCGAAAAAGGATAACTGACCCTGAGGCGATTAGAATTGCCCGTGAAAAGGAAAATGATCCCGCAACTCTCTCAGCAAAGGAACTTGCATATTGTTTCTACAAGTCCATTGGGATGGATGTGGATTATAATCGTATTTTTGCAGACTGAAATGTCCTGTAAAATGTTTTAAAAATAAGGATTTTTCTAGAGGGTTGGAATGTATTCAAAATTTCTAATTCAAAAACCTTTATTTGTGCTGTAAATTAAATTTCAAGGAAAAATTTTCCTAAAAAGTAAGGTGTTCTCCAACCCTCTTCTAATCCCATTATTTTTCACGTGCAATATATTAAATATATTTTTTTTTAAATTTTGACTGAAACTGTGTAAATAACCACTCTCATCATCTTTTTTGTTAACTCATGCACGGCAAGGGAATCTTTACCGCTATTTTTTGAAAGCCAACCAATGTCAGTTCCACAAATCATTCTGCTATAAAAAAAACGTTAACTGAACTATAAGCAATTTCACAATAGAATAGGGAAAATTATCATTCGGAAATTGAAAAAGGATTTGTAAAAAATTAGAGGTTTATAAGAGTAGAAAAAAGTGGAGAAAAGGTTTTTTCCACTAAAGTTTTTGATTTTAAAAAAAATGAATCAGGGTTAATTTCCATAACAATCCACTTTTTCTAATTAATAGTTTGAATAAGTTAGCATATGGTTTTTGAATGTATGTGTTTGTGCACATTATATAAACCACTAGTATTTATTTATTTTATAAACAAAGAATTTTAACTAACCAGTTAACCTAAACTATTGATTTTGTTTATCTATTTTTTTTAGATTTCAAACTTTTTTCAATGGTGCGAACTCGGGATAAAGGAACTTTATTGGTTTTAGCAATTACAACGGCACTAACACCTGATTCTAACTGGTTCATAATCAATCTATTTTCGGCCTTTATTTCTTTATTCCTAGCATATTCATGTATTAAACTCATTCTATCACCTAATGCATCACATAATATGTTTCTTGTTTGTTCATCACTTACAAATTTGTCCACAATCAACCATTCAATACCGAATGTTAAAGCTTTAATTGACTTGGTCAACCCTTTAAGTTCCAATAATGTATTTGCAACATATTCAACATAATCTTCAACGGCACCGGTTTTTTCAATAATTGGAACCAGTGTGAACAGTATCAGTTCTTTACTGGTTATTTCAATCTTGTTTTCTTTTTTGTAATTAATAGTATTAATAATTTCACTGGTGTCATGAATTTTTAAACTGATCACATCATATATGAAGTCATTATCATCATTCACCGTTGAATTCTTGTTGACATTTGCTCTTTTTCAAGTTAACGATCGACATTTTTTAATAATGTGTTATATATAAATTGTATTAATTAATGAAATATTGATTTCATTTCACAAAAGTTGGTCGTGCAGGTTTTTAAAATGTCTGGGGAAGTTCAAGTTGTTTCATTTTACAAATATCTGATATCTAATGGATATTACTTTGATAAGAATTTAATTGAAAATTATTTATTGTCTTTAAAAGTTAAACCGTTTGAAATATTAACTGGAAATTCAGGAACAGGAAAAACAAAATTATCACAATTATTTGCCAAATTCATCTCTAGGGATTTATTAAATCAAACTTCAGTCGATGATGAGGGGTTTTTCACAATAAACGTTAAAACCAATTACTCATCCTGGGAAAATAACGGCTGGACATTGCCTAAAGAAGAATTACGGGATATCATTCCAATCAATGAATGCAGCACCAATTTCGACATGGCAGTTGATGGAATTTCAGCAAAGGGTGATATTAAGATTCTGGTTCAGTTATATTATGAGAGTGATGAAATAAAAGATCATTTTAAAGGATTATACGAACAAAATCCAAAGGGATTCACACAATTAAAGATATCCTGCAATGACTTAAAAGAGTTCATTTCAAAAGATTATAGGGATCCCGAGGGTAAAATCTTACTAAAACAGAAATCCAATCAGTCAGCATATGAAAAAAGACAGTGGTTCGCCCATAAAAATATTTTCAATTATTATCCCTTTGATTCCGGTTATTCTCCATGTGAAATCATTGTTGACGGAATCAGGTCTCCTGCGAAAATTCGAATCACTCCAAAATTAACATTTAGAAAAAATAAGCAACTGCAGGAGTATCTAAAAGCCAATGACGGTAGAGAAGTGGATGTTGAATTGAACATTGATAAATTCGATTTTAAAGATTTTATTTCCGATTGGCAATGTTCAAAATCAAGAGAAATCACCTCTCTTGACTTAAATGGTAATGGGTCTAAATATCGGATAGTGCCGGTGGGGGCTAACTGGACAGATAACACAAACATAATAGGGTATCATAATGTAATCACTGATGAATATCACTCAACACCTGCTTATGAATTAATCAAAAATGCCAAAAATGATTTGAACAATCCTTATTTTTTAATTTTGGATGAAATGAATCTTTCGCACGTTGAAAGATATTTCGCCGATTTTCTTTCAGCTATTGAAAGTGGGGAAGAAATCCCTTTATATGGTAATGAAAACTCCTTAAAACTGCCGAATAATCTTTTCATAATCGGTACTGTTAATGTTGATGAAACAACATATATGTTTTCACCAAAAGTACTGGATAGGGCAAATACCATAGAATTTGACACTCTGCCTGCATGGGATTACATGTTATCCAATGTTGAGGGCGGGGACTTTGAAGGTAACATCACCTATCTGCAGTCTCCACTGACTGATTCAGATATTTCCAAACTTAACATTAGTGATTTGAAGGAAATTTTATCTCAGGTTACTTTTAAGGAAGATAACCTATGGGATACTCTTGCTGTGGAGCTTACAGGATTTCAGGAAACTCTTAAAGGTTCAGGATTTGACTTCGGATTCAGGGTAATCAACGAAATTTTAAGATTCATGGTAGTTGCATGGAGATATGAAAACTCTCCCGAAGAGTGGAATAACTGGGAGAGATATTTTGACGCTCAGATTAAACAGAAAATCCTTCCAAAATTACATGGATCCGAAAAGGCCATTGGCAATGTATTGATTAATTTGTTCAACATATGTCTAAAAGACAGAAACAATAATGAAAATCCCAAAAACTTCATAGTCACCAAAGACAATTCCAGATTCTACACTTCAGCTGTAAAACTTCAAAACATGGTCAGAGTATTGTCCGATCAGAGATATGTTTCATTTATTAATTAAGATTTAAATGATTGAACAAAAGGTTATAATCCAGTTAACTGATGAAAAAGATAATGAAATAGGAACATTAACGGTTATTTCTCCAGACTACCGAACCAACGAGAAGAACAACATTAACATTTCCAATTCAATAACCCTAAGCAATGTTCCTATAGTCGACAATCCTGATAATTTAACTCCAATTCAATACTGTCAGAATATTGGAGCCAACTTTGCTAATTTAATGTTTCTTGAAGAAACGGAATATCAAATACTTTTCGAATCAGACGACACTAATGCGAAGTATGATATTCTATATTCATTAATTAAAATTAATAACAGTCATTTTAAAGAGTTCAGATTTGAATTGGGGGACAGTAACACTTATAAAATCGCCGGAACTCTGAATTTCAGGAGTTATGTCGGTAAATCATTTTTGGATGTCAGAAAAAATAATACCGGTTCGATTAAAATTCCAATTGAAGTTCGATCAAAGAAAATGGATTATTTTTCCCAATATTCCGCCATGATTGCAGATCTCTCCCAACAATCATTAAATCTGATTTTTGAAGCTAACTCTCCATTGTATCAGGAATTTGAGATTGATAATCATCTGAAGGTAACATATTATGAAGATTTCATGTTTCTGGAATATCTCTTCAGGGAGGATAACCTACCGTCAATTTTCGAATACCTCTCTAAAAACTTACATTCGCAGCTTAAAAATTACTCACAGACTGTACCGGCTTCATTTGCTTCAAATGTCAATCAAAATACTTTAAAAAATATAATATCAAAACCAAATAAACTTGCTAAAATAGAATATGGCATCGAAATTGCAGAAAAACTGAACGGGCATTTACCATATGAAATAGAACAGGTCAAACATGAAGACACTATAGATATTCCCGAAAACAGATTTTTCAAATATTTTCTAGAACTGATCCGTGATTTAGTTGAAAAACTTCTTGATAACTCCTCTGAAGGTTACATTAACGATAAACTATTGTATTTTAGAGATGAACTTGAATATTTCCTCTCAAGTAAATTTTTCAATCATATCTCAACAATGGAATACGTTCCCTTTAACTCACAGATCCTTCACAAAAAAGAAGGGTACAGGGAGATTTTCCAATACTTCCTGATGCTTGAATTTTCATTCAGGTTAACTTGGGATGAAATCAACGACCAATTCAAAGGATTCGAAAAGAAATTATCCGAATTATATGAATACTGGTGCTATTTCAAGTTATTAAAAGTTTTAAATAACTTAAGCGTTAAAAAAATAGGTTTTGAAGATGTATTTAAAATTAACAATAACAATTGGTCAATAAGCATTAAAAAAGGTGTCGGGTCACGTAAAAACTTTCTGTTAACCTTATATGGTCATGAAATTGAAATAGAACTATTTTACAATTTAAGATTTTCAGACAATTCAAAATACCGTTCATATTCCCTTGCATTTAAACCGGATTACACATTGCTTGTAACTATTGGTGAGAAAACAAATTACATTCATTTTGACGCTAAATACCGATCCGAATTAGAAATAATCGAAGATTACGATAAAATAGATTCCGGTCTTGACGAAGAAATTGAAAAAAGGGATGAGGTGGAAGAAAAGGACAGAATATTTAAAGACGGAGATATTTATAAAATGCACACTTATAAAGATTCAATTTTAATGACGGAAGGTGCTTATGTACTATATTCTGGAAATGTGACTAAACAGTTCTTTGAATCCAACACAATTATTCCATCAGTCGGAGCATTTTCTCTAACTCCTGGAAATGATTATATTGAAGAAAATAACCTTGAAACATTTATTAAGGAAGTTATTAAGGCATTGCTGTTTTATCAGGGTTTAATAACATTGGATTTCGACAGTATTAATTACTGAAGTGTCTTTTGACAATCAAAAGTGATGGAGCGATTTTTAAAGCTATCAGTTTCATCATTTCTCAGGCAATGTATGTGATATGAAGACATCTTAGAATATATTTCCCTCAAATGATTTCAAGGACATTTTATAGATTAGGCAAATGAAAAACTTAAAAAGATGTAATATTTATTACCTAAGCTGTCTAATAGTTAATCAGGAGAACTTTAATCATGAAAACTTTAAACGTTGTTGCAGCTATTATTAAAAAGGATAATCAGATTTTAGCCACTAAAAGAGGTTATGGAGAGTTCATTAACATGTGGGAATTTCCCGGTGGTAAAATAGAAGATGGGGAGACTAAAGAGGATGCTCTTGTACGTGAAATTAAAGAGGAACTTGACTGTATCATCAAACCCGTAAGGTTCGCCGGTGACATTGAATACACTTATCCCACATTTCATCTTAAGATGAGCTGTTTTGAAGCAGTTATAGTTGAAGGCACTCCAAAGCTTCTCGAGCATAATGACGCCCGATGGCTTACAAAATACCAGCTTGGCAGTGTCAACTGGATTCCCGCAGATTTAGCGATTATAGATTATTTAAAGAAAACCATGGATGATTGATTATGAACAGTCAGAACGCAACTTTTTTCATCAGCAAAAATTACAGATTCAAATTCGACATAGAAGAATACGAGGATGAAGTGTGTTTAAAAGACAGTAACGGTTTTAAGTTCCTTTCCATTAAACTATACAATGAAGACGGTAAAATCATGGATAAGGAAGTGGCCGGCATTGTTTTAGAATCTTTAAAACCGGTAATTGAAGAGGAACTGGGCAGTGCTCAAGAGGAGCTTTACAATCCACTTGATCCATTTCTCATTCAAAAAAAGCTTCTTCAGTACCTTGACAAACTTGAAACTTTGGAAAAACAGTTGATTGAAGTCGATGACGAACTTGACGTAATTTTAATAGAAACTCAGATGAATAAGCTTGAAGAGCTGATTTTAGAGCTTAAATCTCAAATAGACAGGTGATTTTAATGGATAGGATTGAAATGGCCAAAGCCAAAAAAGCAGAACTTGAAGAGAAAATTGAAAAGGTAAAGGGAACTCCAAAAGAGGAGGAATTCCAGCTTCAGATTGACAAGTTAAACGAACTAATTGAACATCTAAGTGCCTAAGAGTAAAAATTATGAACCCTCAGGATATTTTAAACGGGGCAAGAACAGCCTTCATCAACGAAAATGCAGGTTCCAGTCTGGATTTAAGACCAAAACTGCTTTATAACAATCGGGAAAACAAGGTAATCAATTCCATCCGTGATGAACTTAGAAATTGCGAGGAATTCATTTTCTCATCAGCTTTCATTACCCTAAGCGGCATCACTCCCCTTCTTGAGGAATTCAGATATCTTGAAGAGCACAACATTAAGGGAAAAATACTCACAACCGATTATCTCTATTTCACTGAACCCAAGGCATTAAGAAAACTTCAGGGATTTTCAAACATTGAAATAAAATTATATTCTCAGGAAAACGAAGGCTTTCACACTAAAGGATATATATTTAAAAAATCTGACGGATCCAGTAAGGCAATTGTCGGAAGTTCCAATCTTACAATGAACGCACTTACTGTCAACAAGGAGTGGAATGTTGAGTTTGTCTCTTTAAGTGAAGGTGAAATGCTGTCGGATTTGACATCTGAATTTGATGCCTTATGGGATTGTGCCGAGGATTTAAGCGAAGTCCTGCCGGTCTATGAAAAACTATACAATGACAATAGGAACTTCACACATATCCGGGAGTATACTCGGAAGCTTAAGCAAAAAAACATCACTGATTTGACTCCCAATACCATGCAGGAGGAATTTCTTAAAAACCTCAGAACTTTAATCCAGCGTGGTGAGGACAGAGCTATTCTTGTATCAGCAACCGGTACTGGTAAAACTTATGCTTCAGCATTTGCCGTTAAAGATTTCAAACCAAGGAGATTCCTTTTTCTAGTTCACCGTGAACAGATTGCAAAACAGTCAATCGAAGCCTATAAGAACGTTTTCAAAGACCATGAAAATTTCGGGTTGGTTTCGGGAAACTCCAAGGATTTCGATAAAAACTACGTTTTTGCAACAGTCCAGACCATGTCAAAGGAACTGATTTATAAAAAGTATGGGGAGAATCATTTCGACTACATTGTCATCGACGAGGTTCACAAGGCCGGTGCTTTAAGCTATCAAAAGATTTTCAGCTATTTCAAGCCTAAATTCTGGCTTGGAATGACCGCTTCACCTGAACGTACAGATGGATTTAACATTTATGACCTTTTCGACAACAACATTGCTCATGAAATCCGTCTGCAGGAGGCATTGGAAGAGGATTTACTCTGCCCGTTTCATTATTTCGGAATCACTGATGTTGTATTCGATGATTTAACTGTGGATGATGATTTCAATGACTTCAATCTCCTTACGGGTGATGAGCGTGTTGATTATCTTCTTGAAAAATCTGAGTTTTACGGATATTCCGGTGACAGGAGAAAGGCGCTGGTGTTCTGCTCAAGAAAACGTGAAGCAGAAATGCTTTGCGGTGCGTTTAATGAGAGGGGATTTAAATCAGTATTTTTAAGCGGAGATGATTCACAGCAGAAACGTCTGGATGCCATTGACCGGCTGACCAGTGATGACAATCCCGACAGTATTGAATTCATTTTCACCGTAGATATTTTCAATGAGGGCGTTGACATTCCAGAGATTAATCAGGTTCTTCTTGTAAGACCTACTGAGTCTCCGATTATTTTCATTCAGCAGCTGGGTAGAGGTTTGAGAAAGTACCGAGACAAGGAATATGTTGTCATCATAGATTTCATCGCAAACTACCGTAACAATTTCATGATTCCGATAGCCCTTTCAGGTGAGAGATCCTATGACAAGGACAGAATCCGGAAGTATCTCATGCAGGCAAACAAAATCATTCCCGGAGCCTCTTCAATCAACTTCGATGAAATTTCACGAAAGCGTATATATGAATCAGTTAACAACACCTCTTTTTCAAGAAAGGCATTGTTTAAAGAAAAGTACAATCAATTAAAATACAAGCTGGGAAGAATTCCTCATTTATATGACTTCGCCGTTAACGCAGAATTCAATCCCGAACTGATCCTCGCACACAGGGACTATCCAACATACCACCACTTCCTGTGTGAAATCGAAAAAGACTACACTTCCCACATTGAAAACACCGAAACCCTCAGATTCATCTCAAAAAAACTGCTTAAGGGAATCCGTCCCCATGAGATGATAATTCTTGAATGTTTAAAATACAACGGATACTTCACAGTATCACAAATCGAAAGGTGTCTTGAATCAAACTACGGTCTTGTCAATCAGCTTGAAACTATAAAAGGAGCAATAAACTTTTTAAGCCTCAACTTCTACAAAAAGGAAAAAGGCGAGGGATATCAGGCAAACACAATAGAAAAACTTGTTGACAATCCAGAAAACCTGTTTTTCACTTTCAACCCTGAAATATTCAACAACCTTGAAAACAACAGGGAATGGAGATTTGAAATATCAGAATCATTCAAACAGGCACTGGCCAGTCAAATATTTGTAAATCATCTGGAAGACGCTTTAAAATACGCATTCTATAAATACGAAAACGTATACAGGACACACTCACAGTTCAGACTCTATGAAAAATACTCAAGGGAAGAGGTTCTAAGACTATTAAACTGGAAACACTACATGAACGGACAAAACATCGGAGGATACAAGGTTAAATACAATACCTGCCCCATATTTGTAACATACGACAAATCCGAAGACATATCCGAAACCATCAATTACAACGACCATTTCATCACAAGA
Organism: uncultured Methanobrevibacter sp.; assembly: GCA_902772665.1. Lineage (GTDB taxonomy): Archaea > Methanobacteriota > Methanobacteria > Methanobacteriales > Methanobacteriaceae > Methanocatella. The sequence continues at coordinate 15,920 of CACYBU010000028.1, forward strand.
CAGATTTTCTCATGGATGAGCAGAAACAACCGAAAAGTCACATCTCCCGAATTAAAGCCAATAATCAACTACACAGATTTGGATATAAGACTATTTATTCAAAAAAACAACGATGAGGGAATTGAATTCTACTATATGGGAAAATTAACTCCAACAAACTATAAACAGGTGTATAGAGAAATAAATGACAAACAGCAGCCAATTGTCAATTTCACATTCAAACTTGAAAATGATGTTAAGGATGACCTTTATTCCTATTTTGTTAGTGACTAAATAGATTGTGCTTTGCTGCTTGCTATCAGTCTTATTCTATTACTGTATTGAAATAATGTGATATAATAAACTGTATGGAGAAAATGGATGTAGTGTTGGTAAACGATAAAAAAAGTTAGAAATAAAATGGAGGAAAAAAGGATAATTAGAAGCTTGCAGCTTCCACTTTATTATCCTTATTGAACTGTTCTAATAATTTGGTTAAATCTGAGTCTTTAACTTTGCTTGAGTCTTTTGCAAAGAATACTATAATATATTCTTCGCCGCCGCTTTTAACTACTTCAACATCACCGTGTGTTGCGTGATCATAGTCTGTGAAGTTTGCGGTATTGTCGGCATTTTTATTTATTGTTAAATCATCATCTCCGGTTAGGTACTCTCTTCCGTCATCCTGTATGAGGTTGTCGTTGACATCGTCATTGTCCACGTCGTCGTATGCGTCATCATCAACGTTTTTGTAAATTGCAATTCCTGCGTCTTTGTCTTTGTTCAAATAAAAGGAGTAGTATTGTCCCTGATATTCACTGTTGTACTTACTGTCTACTTTAAAGTCATTTACACCTGATGCATATGCGCTTCCTATTAAAAGGGTGGTTATTGCAATGAGGAGTATTATTGGTTTTATGTTCATTTTTTATCACCTTATTTTTTTTTATGGAAAACTGTGAGAGGATTATATTTACTCTTCAAAGTACAATTAAATATTTGAAAGGGTTCATATATAAAGGTTTTCGAATGTAAGTGCCTACTTACATGGTTAAATTAACTTTAAACCTTTATTTTTGCATTTAAAGGGTTTTAATTTCACAGTTTTTTGTAGATAACTCTTTTCTATTTTGATTCAGCTTAAAAATGAATATTCCTATATTTTGAATTTTTTCATCCGTTGGATGATTTAAACTGATTTTTACTTAAACTAATGAAAGACAATACCTGTTTTCACATAAAGTTAAATTTCTAACTTTTAATACTAAATTCTATGATAATAATAAATATTTACTGATTTATTTTTAAGGTCCAGGGTTTACTTCACAATCCTGTTGAACAAAGAGAACCGGGATGAAAAATCTGGAAAGCAGCTTCTGATTAGGTTATATTAATAATACAGAAAAAACTTCTAAAAGAATATTTCAAAAACAACACAAATATTAATGATTTCGCATACTTAGATTTAACCGACTTGAAACAAGGGTTCAATGAATTGAAATAATATATGGTATATGAGCTTAAAATTTTTAAATTCTATGAAAAACTATCATTTAGCAATGTTAAAGGATTCAGTATTTTGGATATATTAAGGTTTAACCGAAAAACGGTTAAACCCTAAAATCTGTATTCTTCATTGATTTTACCGGTAATGTCTCGAATCTCAGCAGTTGCCTCTTCAAGATGGAAAATTGCCAGTTTATAACCGGTTTCATCATTGTAGATTCCCTGCAAAAACTCATTTCCCGCAACAATGCTTTCACCAAAACCCGGATTGCTTTCAAACACTGCCTTTCCGTAGTACCTGAGGAAATCCGTTCCCACAACCGCAACTATTTCCACATTCGGATTTTCACACATCTGCATGTAGACTTCCTTAAAATCACCTACTCCAAAATAGATTTTACCGTCTTTAAACAGGTGAAAACCCAAAGGTCTGTTTCTAGGTCTGTCTTTGTCAACTGTTGCAAGGTAAAAAACTTCTGCTTCACCGATAAAATCATCCACTCTCTTTGCACTATCCATTCATATCACCTCATATTTGAATTCTAGTATTTCGGATTTGATTTCTTCACTGAAACTCTGTGAAGATATCAAATCGTCATCAATATATTGTAAAGCACAGTGAACATGACTGTTATCCTGTTTATTATTTAAAATATCATGTTTTTTGAAAATCTCTTCAATATCAATGATTAAAACGCTTTGAACGTATCTCAAAACAAGGTCATATTTATACATGGAATAAGCAATCATCTCCCTGAAATACTTGCTGCGGTCAAAACACTCTGGGGGTTCACTGTTTCGCTTCACATATCCTGCGCTTTTCACAACACCGTATTTAAGCCTGTTTATTATGATTCTGTTTATAAACAGACTGTCATATGATGCCGGCATCCGTGTGTTGAAATATTCGGTTATCGCAGCTTTTCTGATAAATGCTCCATTCAGACTGTTTTGAACAAAATCATATTCGTTTTGAATGTCAACGATTCTGCTGAACTTATATATATCTGGATTTATGATGGAATCTGTGTTAATATCACGTACTGGAGTGCAGACAACGTCAATTTCTCTGCCGTGGGATTTAAAGAAATTATTCACTTCCCTCAAAGTGTTTTTATCCAGAAGGTCTTCGCTTTCAAGAAAAGTTATGAATTTACCATTCGAATGTTTAAGCCCCTCGTTTAGAACCGATGCACAGGTTTCACATTCCCTTTTAATATGAACGACACTGTTTTGACACTGAAAAGCATAGTCCTCACAGGTTTCACTTCCCTTTTCGCTGCAGTATATGAGAACAATTTCAATCCCGTTTAAGGGAAAATTCTGACCGGTGACAGATTCTATTGCATCTGCAAGATGTTTCTGACTATCCTCAACTGTTATAATGATTGTGAATATAATTTCTGAACTGTTTTCATTTGAATTATCTGATTTCAGATTTTTTTTAATTATTTTTAAGAGTTTTGCGAATTTGGAAGTTATTTTCAACCGGTTCAATTCAGGACTCTCCTGTATGTTATCCAAGATTATATTTGTCTTTGATACAATATATATTTATTTTACATTTGAACAGTAACTTTTTTTGCTTTATTTTTAAAAA
>CACYBU010000029.1 GCA_902772665.1 uncultured Methanobrevibacter sp.
ATTCGCTGAAATAAGCGGAGATGAAATCAAACACGTTGAAAAAGGACTCTTTGATAGGGTCAAAGATGCAATGAAGTAAGTTAGTATTTCACTAATTTACTTTCCTCCCTATTTTTTATATTGCTATTTTTTTAGAAATTAATGAGAAAATAAGTGTGCGAATTATTAATTATAGACCTTATTAAATTAATATCTAATATGCTTTATCTTAAAAGTGCAATTCATCCTCACCTTAAGAAGGCGAGGTATTCTTGCACCATTTAGATAAAAATTATTATGGCTATAATTTCATGTTTAAAGCAAATATTATCTGATTTTGTAAAATTGTTCTGATTTAAAAGCAAAATTACTTAAATTATTGAGTATGATATTTATTTAGCATATTGTGTTGGACAATTACAAACTTAGGATTTTGTCGATTGTATTCTACGATTACTCCAATATTGATGATTTTGTAGATTATACTCGGTAAAATTTAGAAATTTTCATATTTGGCATATAGAAAGGATTATATAATTATTGGGATATAATATAATTAACAAATTTTTCTTTTATAGGATGAATTTTTTATATTTTTAGAAAATTTTTCTTTTGTAGGAAGAATTTTTTATAGTTTTAGAAATTTTTTCTTTTATGAGATGAATTTATTGAGTTGAGTTAAATGGCAAGTCAATTAATCAAACGTGATGCATATGTTAACAAATTAAAAGATTATGTTAACACAGATTTTGTTAAGGTGTATATTGGAATTAGAAGATCGGGTAAAACTAGTTTAATGTATAATATTATAGATGAACTTAAGTTAATGGGAGTAAATGAAGAGAATATAATATTCATTTCCTTTGAATCACGAGAATATGCATATATTGATAATTCACAACAATTGGATGAAATCATTTTTAATAAAACAGAAAACCTTGAAGGAACAGTATATTTATTTTTTGATGAAATCCAACAGGTAAAAGGATGGGAAAAATCCATCAACACCTACCGGGTTTCTATTGACTGTGACATATACCTTACGGGTTCAAATTCAAAATTATTGTCTGGTGAATTGGCAACACTGCTGACCGGAAGATATCTCACAATAAATGTTTATCCGTTTTCATTTAAGGAGTTTTTACAATATAAAAATGAAATCGAAGGAATGGAGCTAACAAAAGATTCAATCAATAAACTTTATGATGATTACTTTAACTTCGGGGGAATGCCGGGTATTCTATCATTGGGTAGTGATGAATTTAGAAAATCAGCTTTAAAAGATATTTTCAACTCAATATTATTTGAAGATGTAGTGTCTCGCTTCAAAATAAAAAATATTGATTTACTACAACGATTTAGCAGATATATGCTCACTAGCACTGGAGAGATATTTTCATCCAAAAGCATAAAGAACTATTTAAAAGGCAATAACATCAATACATCTCAAGACACATTGCTTAAATATAATGAATATTTAAAGCAATCTTTTTTTATTTCAAAATGTAAATGCTTTGAACTTAAAGGAAAAAAAGAAATGAAAATACTTGGAAAATATTATTTGACTGATCACGGATTTCATCATGCATTAATCGAAGACAACATCTTAAAGGTAACTAAAATCCTAGAAAACATTGTTTATGTTGAACTGCTAAGAAGGGGATATAAGGTAAATGTCGGCAGAAACCCTGACAATACCGAAGTGGATTTTGTTTGTGAAAAATCAGGCAAATACAAATATGTTCAAGTTTCCTACAGGTTAACTAATGAAAAAACATTAAGTCGTGAAATTACTCCATTATTGAGAATTCCAGATAAATACGAATCAATATTGATAACAACTGAAGACCATGACTTTTCCAAAGATGGTGTTAAACATTTAAACATTATCGATTTTTTACTTGGAGATGATTTATAAGATATATTGTGTTTCCAATAGAACAAACCATAACCCATTCATCATTTTCTTTTCGAAATATATAACTTTCACTTTGATTAAGAGTTTTACTGCTATCATCATGAACCAATTCAAATCAGCAGACCCTAACTTAAAAAAAATTAAATCCATCCCATCGAAATTGCAGGACATTCATGTGTGCGAATAATCAATTATAAGCCTTGCCAAATCAATAGTTGATATGTTTTATTGAAAATTATGAAGCGGTTTTTTAATAATTATAATGGCATGTTTTAAAAACAGTCAATTTCAATTGAGCCATCTACATGAAAAAATAAAAAAAGTATAGAGATTAAAAATAATCCCTATTTAATGGTTACCATAATTTTTTTGCTTGATGCTTTGTAGGTTTTATCGCCTGCAAAACTGACTTTAGCAGCGTATTTTCCTTTTTTGGTTAATTTGATGGTAAATTTAGCTACACCTTTTGCATTGGTTTTTGCGGTGTATGTTTTACCATTAACTTTTAAGGTTACCTTTTTACCAGCTTTGAGA
>CACYBU010000030.1 GCA_902772665.1 uncultured Methanobrevibacter sp.
GAGGCTGTTGAAGAGGAAGTTTCTGAACCAGTTGTTGATGAGGCTGTTGAAGAGGAAGTTTCTGAACCGGTTGCTGAAGAGGTTGAGGAAAAACCTGTTATCAACGAACCTGAAATAGAAGTTGTAGGTGAAGCAGTTGAAGAAGAACCTGTAAAAGAAGAACCTAAAAAACCTTCTAAAAACGATAAACTAAAAGCAAAATTAGCTGAAAAAGATAAAAAATTATCTAACCAATCCAACGAACTCAATTACTTAACCAACAAAGTAATTCCAAAACTTAAAAAGGAAAATGCTGAGCTAAATAAAGTCAAAAAAGAATTAACTGACGCACTCGAAAAAAGTACTAGGAAATACTTCGATCAGTTAGATATTAACGCTGATTTAAGTAGTCAAATAGGAAAAATCGGTGCAGATAGTGCAGTTAATAAAGTAAGGGCTGATAAATTAGAATCTGAACTAAATATCATTAAAGATGAATACGATTCTAAACTCACTAAACTCCAGAAAAAATTAGATTCTATCGATGTTAATGCATTAGAAAAAGAAAACAAAGAAATGGCTCAGGAAGTAAAAGACTTAAAAACAAAATTAAGTGAAGCCAGAAAAGAAAACATAGAACTTTCTGAAGAAATTGACAAACTCAGAGCGGAAATTATCGAAATAGGCAACTATAAAGAAGATGTTGATAAGGAATACAAAGAACAAATCAGCAAATATAAAGCAGAAATTTCTGAACTCAGAACTCAATTGAAAGTAAAAGAAAGTAGTTATGATAAATTATCAAATGAATCAAGCAAAACTATTTCTGATTTAAGAAAACAAGTTACAAAACTTGAAGAAAAACTCGAAAAAGAATCTAATAAAGGATTGTTTAACAGATTTAAATAGATGATTAAATTCATCTATTAACTTATTTTTTTTATGAACAGTGATGATTATTTTTTAAACGAAGCTTTAAAGGAAGCCGAAAAATCTTTAACCGAAGGGGGATTGCCCATCGGAGCGGTTCTCGTTAAAAACGGTGAAATAATATCCCAAGGCCATAACAGACTTATTCAAAACGGTTCTGTTGTTCTTCATGCTGAAATGGATGCAATTGAAAATGCGGGACGTCTGGATTATGAAGATTATATTGAATGCACATTATACACCACACTGTCTCCATGTCCGATGTGTGCAGGTGCAGTAATATTATATAATATTCCAAAGGTCGTAATAGGTGAAAATACAACACTATTAGGTGCCGAAAACTTGCTTAAAAACAATGAGGTTGAAGTGGTGGTGCTGAATGATGTCAGATGTCGGGAGATGTTTTTAAAGTTTCAGGATGACAGGTCGGAAATCTGGCAGGAAGAATTAAGAAAAGTTGGAAATACCACAGAGGTGAGATAAATGGAGATTATAGTAACTGATGAGAGAGATGTGAGATTTATAGAAATGTGTGCATCATTCGGATGCGAAGTAAATGATTCCCAGGTGGTACTTCTTTTAAATAACTTTGGAAAAACTGTTGGATGCGCCAGTTTTAAAGTTTATGATGCCGATTTGGCTGAAATAACAACATTATTTTTAAACTCCTATGACAATCGTGAGAAAATATCCTATAAGTTAATCAGACAGCTTGAAAAAATAGCATTTGATTATGAATTCAGGGGAATTGTAGTTAGTTTTGATTCAAGGGATGATATTATGATTGATATTTTTGAAAAACTTGATTACAGGTTTGTCGATGACCTTTTAATGAAAAAGGAATTCAATACTCTGGTTTAAAAAATAAAAGTAAAAGATTAAGCTTCTTTTCTTAATCTTTTCACGACAAAGTCCTTGTCCAAACTCAACAGGAATGAAGCTGCTCTAGGACCTTGTTTTTGACCGAGAATCATTTTGTAAATAGCTTGAAATCCTTTTTGAGGTTTTAATCCCTGTGCTTCGAGAATTTCATACATCGCATCGTGCAGTTCTGAGGCATCTGTAAATTCAGTTGTTTCAATTAAATCGGCAAGTTCAGCAAGGAATTTGTCCTGTTCGGGAGTCAGAGGCATGTTAGGTACACTTTTTTCCTGTACTTTGAATTTTACAAAGTTAGGCGCATAAGTGTCAAGCCAGTAGATTACGTTGTCAACCCTTTCATGGTACTGTGCCAGTTCAATTTCGGTCAAATCAGCAAATTCTTTGTTTTCAAAACTTTTTGTCAGCTGTGAGTTTTTCTTCAGTATTGCAAAGATTTTTTCCAAATCATCTCCTGCAATCTGATATGCGTTAACCAGGAATCTGAACGAAGGTCTGAAAGGCAGGGGACTTCCTTCGTTAATCTGAACTATATCATAGATTTCCTTGAACTTTTTACCTTCTTTTTCAGATGGTGCTTCTGCTTCGTCGTAGAATACTTTTTCAACAGTGTCAAACTGGTCGATAAAGTCGAGGAAAGGTATTTTTGGTGAGAAATCTTTTGCTTTCATAGGTTTTGACCTGAACAGGTAGTAGTTAAGACTTTCCGCAGGTCCTATTTTCAGCCATTCGTCAGGTGCGAAGAATACACCGTGTGATTTACTCATTGCTTCACCGTCAAGGGTAATCCATTCGTAAGGCACAGGATATGGTGCCGGGTAGTCGAATATTTTTTCAGATATTACACTGCTTACATCATAAGACCCTCCGCTTGCGGCATGATCTTTACCGAATGGTTCGCAGGTGGTTTTAAAGATTTTCCATCTTGCAGCCCATTCAACTCTCCATGTTAGTTTACCGTTCCCGGATTTAATATCCATTTCACCTTCATGACCGCATTCACATCTGTATTTGATAATGTCGCCGTCGTAATCGTAGGCGTATGTGGTATTTACTCTTCCGCATTCATCACAAATCGGGTTATATGGCAGCCAGTCATTAGCGAGAGGTTCTCTTCTGTATTCGTTGAAGATTTCCTTTATCTCTTCAACATTTTCCAGTGAGGTTCTGATGTAATCGTTATAGTCTCCGTTTTTATACATTTCAAACCCGGATTTTGGTTCCATTTCAATTCCATAATCGTCCATTACTGAAAACAATGGTTTTTCAAAGTGTTCTACAAAGTTTGCACAGCATCCGTCAGGACATGGAATCATTGAGTATGGCATTCCAAGGTATTTGTCATAAGATTCAGGTAATGGATATGGAACTTTTCTTAAAGGGTCGTGATCATCTGCAATCCATATTGTTTTAGCTTTCTTTCCTTTTTCTCTTAATTTCTTTCCAATTCCGTTAGCTATAAATATGTCGCAAGAGTTTCCAATATGTATTGAACCTGAAATTGAGGTTCCGCTTGCAATGATATGTTCTTCTACATCCATTTTACTTAATTCATCAGCTATGTTTTCAATCCAGTGTGTCATCTATATTCACCATTATTAATAAAAAAATTATCATAAAATAAGTTATATTATAATAATATATCTATCTATTAATATAAAAAGATTAACTTATTTGATATTTTCCATAATTTTATCGATTGCATCCAGGAAATCTTTTGAGATGACTTTTTTTCTTTCGGCTCTGATTGCAAACATTCCGGCTTCTGTGCATACTGCCTTCAGGTCAGCTCCGGATAATCCATCTGTAAGTTCGCTGATGCTGTCGAAATCAATGTCCTCATCTATCTTCATTTTGGCAGTATGGATTTCAAGGATTTTTTGTCTGCTTTGTTTTACTGGATTCGGCACTTCAATTGTCCTGTCAAATCTTCCAGGTCTTAAAAGGGCTTCATCAAGAATGTCCGGTCTGTTTGTAGCACCGATGATTCCTACATCTCCTCGGGATTCAAATCCGTCAAGTTCTGCTAAAAGCTGCATTAATGTCCTTTGGACTTCTCTGTCTGCTCCTTCACTGCTGCTTACACGTTTTGTTCCTATTGCATCAATTTCATCAATAAATATTATTGCAGGACTTTTTTCTTTTGCAAGCTCAAAGACATCACGCACAATCCTTGAACCCTCTCCCAGGTATTTGTTTACAAATTCAGATGCCACGATTTTTATAAATGTTGCATTGGTTTCGTTGGCAACTGCCTTTGCAAGAAGTGTTTTACCGGTTCCTGGAGGTCCGTAAAGAAGTATTCCTTTTGGGGGATCGATTCCGATTTCCTTAAATATTTCAGGATTTTTAATTGGAAGTTCCACTGTTTCTTTAATTTCTGTAATTTGCAA
>CACYBU010000031.1 GCA_902772665.1 uncultured Methanobrevibacter sp.
ATAATAATGTTTCAAAAACTGTTAATTTCACTGTTAATAAAAGAGATACTCAATTGGTTATTTTAAATAACTTTACTCTTGTTGAAATTTCTTCTGTTACATATGATTATGATCATTGCTATCCAGCAATTGGTGTTTATACTTATGATGTAGTTGAAGATGAAAGCAATTTATCTGAGGGTGTTGCTGTTGCAAAACCTGTTGTTCAAAAATTATATAATTACACTATTTTATTCAACGGATCCAGTGATAATGTTATCTTGGAAAACGGTAATTTCTACTTGAAAAATTTAACTGCCGGAACTTATGAACTCTACATTGAGCTGAATGATACTAACCGTAAAGGTAATGGTACTTTTAGAATTACTATTAATAAAGGTGTTGCGTCTTTAGAAATCCCTGAAATCACGCTTGTTTATGGTGAATCAGGTAATGTTACTGCAATTACTAATGCTGCTGCGGTGATTTTTGGTAGAACTGGATTTATTCCTATTTCCACTAATGAAAGTGAGGAATATATCAGTATTGATGGTAAGGTCATTACTGTTTTACCTGGTATCGATGTAGGCTTACATTCATTTTCTTTCATTGTTGATGATCCAAACTGGCAATCCCGAATGAGTGCCATTTTCATAGTTAATGTTACTCTATCAAATGATTCACTGGATAATATTAACTCTTCTGAAGTTAAATATGAAGATGCAGGTGTTATCAGTATTAAAGTTAACTCCACTGGTATTTTAGGTCTTCGAGCTTCTGTTGTTGGTCACAGTGAAGCTCTTGTAAAAATAGAAAATAACACGATCACTATTTCCAATTTAACCGGAGGCGACTATACCTTAAATGTCACTGCTATTGGGGATGAAAATCACAACAATGTTTACAAAACATTTAATTTAAGGGTAAAATCATATTCAGAACCTAAAATTGATATTTCTGAAATTACTCCGGCTAAAACCAATTCAATTCCAATTGACTTGGGCAATGCAACTGGAAACGTCAGTCTAATCGTTGATAGTAAGGTTATTAGCACAACACCATTAGTAAACGGATCAGCTGTTGTTGTTATTCCTGAATTAACCACAGGTCAACACAACATTTCAATTGACTACTCCGGAGACTATAATTTCAGCAGTTTCAAGTATAACAAGACAATTACTGTCTATAGTTTGGCAAAAATCACTGGTGATGACTTGAATGCATTTTACCTTGACGGATCAGTTTATAAAGTGCGTGTTTATGGTGATGATGGAAATCATTTAATAGGTGTGAAAGTAATCTTTAAAATCAACGGTAACGTTGTTGCAACTACCACAACTGATAAAGAGGGTTATGCATCTTATAAAGTAGTGCAAACTCCAAAAACCTATAATATAATCATTGAATCCAACGGTTTGAAATTAACCAAAAAACTCATAATAAAACAGGTTATTAAAGCCAAAAAGACTACAAAGGTTAAAAAATCTAATAAAGTAACTAAAATCAAAATAACCTTGAAAGGTAAAAAAGCTTACAAAAACAAGAAATTAACCATTAAATTCAATGGTAAAAAATATATTGTTAAAACCAATAAAAAAGGTGTTGCTAAATTTAAAGTGACCAAGAAAATGATTAAAAAATTCAAAAAAGCTAAAAAAGTTAAATACACTATTACCTACAGTAAAACTAGTCTTAAAAGGTATATTAAAATTAAATAAGGGGATTTAATTCCCTTTCATTTTTCTTTTTTTAAAATTGGACTGTTTTTACATTATTTCATCACCAGTAAATAATTTGAACTGAAAATCGTGTCTTAATTGGCAATCAATTCAAAATGTTTAAATAATATTACATAAAAATATAATATAATATTCATTTCAAAGTGATTGAATATTCAGATATATGAGATTATTTGACTGAATATTAATTTATAAAACAAATGGAGGTAAAGTTTTTAATGAAATTTAAAAATATTATTTTAATTTCTATTATATTAATTATTATATCCATTGGAGCGGTCAGTGCATCACAGGATAATGTATCAGATGATTCAGGCATTGATAAACTTGAAACCTGTGAAGAGGACTCTGTGGTAACAGACGGTGAACTTCCAACTAATGATGTGGTGGTTTGGGGTGTTGGTGATGATTTTGAACCCTGCACATATGGGAGCAATCCTTTTAAAGACTGTGTTCCTGCTGTAAATAATTTAAATGACTTCCAAGATGATAACTCAGATTCTGATAATGGTCAGTCAGGAGTTACATATATAAATGGGACACAGATTATTGTTAATCCTCAGTTCAATCATTGTGGTGCTGATGAAGTCCACACTACAATCATTGATATTATTGCAGATGACCCCTATGATATTTACACTTACGGCAATTTGAATAAATCTATTGTTATTAAATTCAAAACACCGTATGAAAATGCTGATTTCTGGGTTGAAATTCCAGGATTATTGTCAAAAACCAATTTAACCTCTGATTATGATTCTATTGCATCAGTAACATTAACAGATATTACAAAATCTGGGGATTATGAGATTATATGTGGATTTCCTCAAAGAAGCACTGGAAATTCCTCACTTCCAACTGCTGTTTTGGTAACTCCCTATGGAGTTGGAATCACTGATAAAAAGACGGTTCAAATAAATGTTATCCATGAACCTGTCTACGTTGACGTCAATGCTACTGTCCCTATATTTAACATACCTATAAAAGACAATACTCCTGTTGTCGACAGCGTAAATAATGGATTTAAAGAATCTCAGATTAAATTAACTAATCCAAAAACAGTATTAAAACAGTCAGATGATATTAAACTGATATTATCCGCAGTTAAAGTTAAAAAATCTGCTAAAAAATTAGTTTTAAAGGTAACTGTTAAAGACAAAAACCGTCCAGTTAAAGGAAAAACAGTTGAGTTTAAATTCAACGGAAAAACATACCATGTAAAAACCGCCAAAAACGGAATTGCAAAACTCACTCTTAACAAAAAGGACATAAAAAAACTTAATGCGGGTAAACAAGTCAAATATCAGGTAACTTATGGTGTAAAAACTGTAAAAAAATCTCTAAAAATTTATGAATAAGGAATAAACCTCCTTATTTAACTCTTTTTCTTTTTAAAATCATTTTTTGATTAAATTACTTATTTTAGTGGACTTTATCATTATGGTGATTTGTCTTTTATTTCCTATTGTTTGAAATATCTGGAAGTTTTAGCAAAATATTTTATTTTAATAATGTCAAATATATAATATAACAATAAATTTTACTTTCAAATGAAAACTTTAGGGGATATATTTATGAAATTTAAATATTGTATAATAATACTGTTGCTTGTCTGTTTTATCTGCGGAAGCACATATGCAAGTGATATCAATAGTACGGATGCATATTCGCAGGATACTGATTCAGCAATAAGTGTAAGTGACCAGTCAATTGAAATTGAAGATTTTAATGGTGATGGTGTTGTTTTACAAAACAATACTGGTCCGCTTTCAAGTGAGGGTGGTGATGAAATGGGTGATGATATAAATCATATATATTTTGATTCATCAGTATATGGTGTAGGTACAGGTACAATAAATGATCCTTATCACTTTTTCAATGGTGAGTATATTACTGATAACTCTGTTTTACATTTTGCAGAGGGAAAATACTTATTCACTCTCCCAAAGTATGATATGGGATCGGTTGTGTTTAATAATGTTGAAATTATAGGTGATGGTAGTGAAAATACAGTAATTGATTTTTATAATACTCAATTATGCATACTGTCTTTAAAAGGAGAGTCACATATTTCAAATATTACGGCGGATAATTTTTGTTTTGATGGTGAGGAATTGGAATTCTATAATGTAGTTGTTAGTGCATGTAATGCCAATGGAACTTCTTACTTTTATTATTGTGAATTCCTTGATGGCACAGGCTTGTATGCGGCTGACGGAGGAGGAGCAATTTATTCTTCAAATAATAATACTGTTGTTGGAGTATATCACAGTTCCTTTATTAACAATACGGGGGAATTGGGTGGTGCCATTAATATGGAAGGAGGATTGCTGTATGTTTATGATTGTTTATTTGCCAACAATACGGCAGGATACGGGGGTGTTATCTACATGAACAATAACGCCACGGTACTTATTGATAACTGTTCATTCATTAACAATACTGCGGATTTTTACGGGGGTGTGGTAACTTGTGATAATATCTACTATCTTGAGATTAACAATACTAATTTTGATGACAATACTGCCGTAAATAATGCAGGTGGTGCAATATATGTTGTTAATTCATATTATGCATATATTGAAAATACTAATATTACAAATTCAAATGCATTGATGGGTGGTGCAATTACCTGTCTGAACTCAACTTTCATAGCATACAGGACTAATGTTAAAAGAAACAGTGCTGTTTATTATGGAGGGGGATTATATGCAAGATTAGGTGAAATTGCAATCTTTGACTGTGATTTTATCAATAACACTGCTATAAACGGCGGAGGATTATTCGCAGCTGACATGGATTATTGTCGTGTTGGATCCCGTTTCACCAACAATTCTGCTCTTATCGGAGGAGCAATATATTCATCTAAATCAAATCCAATCTTTAGAAATGAATATTGCGAAAACACCTCTCTTGACGGTACTGACTGGTATAATCAGGATACATTTAACTTAATATTCAATAATGAAGGGGACTATCCGGTATTCAAATACAATCCGACAGAATACGCTACTTTACCTGATTACTATAATTTATGTGACTATGGATGGGTGTCTCCCGTTAAAGACCAGATTAACAACGGCAACTGCTGGGCGTTCACTGCTTTTGCGGTATTGGAATCAGCTATTTTAAAGGCATCAAACAATAATTGTTTATATGATTTTTCTGAAGAAAACATGAAAAACTTAATTGCAATATTTTCCGATTACGGACTTAATGTTACAACTAATGATGGAGGTTCTATGGATATGGCTGTTGCATATCTTGTAGACTGGCTGGGTCCGGTTATGGAAGAGGATGATTTATATGGTTTTAACACTTTATTATCTCCTTTTTTAAAAAGTATTTTCCATGTTCAAAATGCAGTGTTCTTAAAAAGAACTGATTTCACTGATAATGATATGATTAAAGGTGCAATTTTGAAATATGGGGCTGTTGGAACCAACATGTTTTATCATGATTACTTTTTAAATAATAAAACTTACGCTTATTACTGCTATAATTATTATGAGATGGGAAATCATGCAGTTACCATTGTCGGATGGAATGATACTTACTCAAAAGATAATTTCAAGTTTGTTCCGGAAGGTAATGGGGCATGGATTGTAAAAAACAGCTGGGGTTCTGACTGGGGAGCGGACGGTTACTTCTATGTATCATATTATGATAAAATGTTTGCTCCGGTAGGTGTGGATGAATCTTCATATGCTATTTTACTGAATGACACTATCAAATACGATAAAATTTACCAGTATGATATATGTAAAAGCGGTTATGGCGGTTATGATGATACTACCACTCTTACATTTTATAATATTTTTGAAATCGAAAGTGATGAATATCTGGCGGCGGTTTCAACATATTTTGATGACAAATATGATTATAAGGTTGAAATCTATGTAAATGACAATCTTAAATCCACTCTGGAAGGTTGTGTAGATGCAGGGTATTATACAATTCCTTTAAATGACTTTTTAGCCATGACAAAAGGAGATAAACTAAAAGTCTCATTTACTATAACTAATCTTAATGGTGAAATTGCCCGATATGCCTATGCAACTAATATTAATCAGAGCAGAAACAATATTATAGAACGCGGAAATTCAATAATCACTATTAATAATGGTGTTGATTTATCAAAGAATAATCGTGTGGCATGTATTAAAGCCTTCACATTAACCTCATTTCCGGCAACCCTAAACGTTCCGGACATGGAATTCATATATAATGAATCAGGCAATATTACAGTTAGCACTAATGCTTCAAGTATCATTGCCAAGGTAATAAATCATCCGGAAGCATCAGTTAATGTTGCCGGAAAAATCATAACCGTCAGGGGGCTTAATGTTGGAAACTACACTTTATCAGTGACAACAAACGATACAAATTATAAAACCGTTACCTCAACAGCAAATATAATAATAAATAAATGTGATTCCGTTCTTAATGTTCCGGTTTCGTTTGATTTTAATTTCGATGATTCCTATACTTTAAATGTAGATTATACTGGTGCGGTCAATGTCACTGCATTTATTGAGGGAAATGTTGGCAGTGTCGTTGTTGGAAACAGGACTATTACAGTTTCCCGGTTGCCGGAGGTAGGCTATTATAGTTTAATTATCAAAACTGTTTGTGATGATAATCACAACAGTGTTTCAAAAACTGTCAGATTCACAGTCAACAAATCCAATTCAGTTTTAAATGATATTGAATCATTTGAGTTTACTTATGGCGATTCTTATGCTTTAAATGTTGATTATACTGGTGCGGTTAATGTCACGGCTTTTGTTGAGGGAAATCTTGGTAGGATAATTGTTGGAAATAAAATCATTACTGTTTCCCAACTGGATGTAGGAGACTATACTTTAAACGTCACTACTATTGCCGATTCCAATCATAACAGTGTTTCTAAAACAGTTAATTTCACTGTCACTAAAAAAGAAACTGTTCTAGTTATTTTAGATAATAATCAAACCAGAATATCATCTGTTACTTACGATTTTGACCGATGCAGTCCTGAACTTGGTGTTTACACATCAGTTAATGTTGAAGGTCAATATCAAAAAATTAATAATTATAAAATTCTCTTTGACGGTTCACAGGATAATGTTATTTTAACTGATAGTGGCAATTTCTATTTGAGGAATCTGACTGTCGGAACCTACACTTTGCATGTTGAGATAAATGACACCAATGATAAGAGTGTTCATGATTTTAATATCACAATCAACAAGGGAATAACATCTCTTGAAATAACAATCGGTTATGGTGAATCAGGTTCACGCACCGCAAATACCCTGGCATCAGGCATAACCCTGGTTTCTGCTGAATACCGTAATTATATAAATATTGACGGTAAGTTTATTACAGTTTCACCGGGTCTTAATGTCGGGGTGCACAAAATCCGCTTCACAGCTGACGATACCAACTGGCAGTCAGCTGTAGCTGAATTCACAGTCAACGTCATTCAGGCAGATTCATATTTGGATGATATCAAACCGTTTGAATTCAGCTACGCATCTTCAGGAACTGTTACAGTTACATATGCTAATGCAACAGGAGTCAAAGCATTTGTTGACGGTCACGCTGAGGATTGTGTAAATGTCAGGAGCAATACGATTACCGTTTCAAATCTGGATGCTGGAAACTATAGTCTAACAGTATCTACAGTAACGGATAATAATCACAAAAGTGTTTCCAAAATCGTAGGATTCACTGTAAAGAGAATCAATCCTGATTTAAATGTAACTGCCACATACAACCATGGGGAACTGGAAATCCAATCCAATTATGATGGAAGTTACTCATCAAACCTCACATCAGATTTCACGGTTGTCAATGGAGTTGCCCATGTACAGGTTTATCTAAATCCTAGTGATTACACAGTAAACATACAGTTTAAAGGAAACAGGAACTACAATGCAGTGTCTCAGCTTGCCGGGTTTAAAGTCAAATCTGACACACTACCTGAAATTAACATTCCAGAAATCACACTGGACAAATCAAATTCAGTGCCTGTTGTCATAGGAAACGGAGCTAGTGGAACAGTCCGTTTAATGGTGGACGGTAAAATCATCACGGTCAATCCTCTTGTTGATGGCTCAACTGTCATTGACATTCCCGAATTAACTGCAGGAGAGCACACAATCTTAATTTTCTATTCTGGTGACGGCAACTACAACAGTTTCACCTATACTAAACAGGTCAGTGTCACAAGCCATGCAAAAATCACAGCTAGTGACATGACAGTTTTCTATCTTGACGGATCAGCTTTCAGCGTCTGTGTTTTCGGTGATGACGGAAATCCTCTAGCAGGTGCGAGGGTAACATTCAGGGTTGCAGGCACATCCCTGGTGACTGTAACCGACAGTGATGGTTATGCCCGATTCACACCGGACCAGATGCCGAGCACCTACACGGTTTCATGTGAAGCAGGCAGTTTAAGGTTAATCCAAAAGCTCACGGTAAAACCGGTCATCAGTGCCAAAGCATTAACCACTGTCAAGAAATCCAAAAAGGTCACCAAGATTAAAATCACTTTAAAGGGCCAGTCAGCATATAAAAACAAAAAACTGACAGTTAAATTTAACTCCAAGAAATACAATTTAAAAACCAACACTAAAGGTGTGGCAGTCTTTAAGGTGACCAAGAAGATGGTTAAGAAATTCAATAAAGGTAAAAAGGTAAAATATACAATAACCTATGTAAAATCCAGTCTTGTCAGATATGTTAAAATCAAATAATTTCACTGTGGGGAATAAAATCATATTCCCCTCACAATTTTTTCTTTTTCATACCTATTCATACTTTTTTTTAACTGAACTGATAACTCCAACCCCTTTTAATTAATCTATCTAATAAGTATATGATAAGAATATGCAGTAACCATTATAATTATCATCCGTAATTTCAATATTTTGCACACCTGATTTTTGCCCGCAAACGGATAAATGATTGCTACAACAAAAACTTTTTAATCATAAAATGATATAGTAATATTGTTATGGAAATTTTGATTTCCGGATAAAAATTGATATTAAAGGAGTTAATATATGACTTGTAGTATTTTAGTTGGAGGAGCATGGGGAGATGAAGGTAAAGGAAAATGTATTACCTACCTTTGCGACACCGATAAACCAAATATAATCGCTCGTGCAGGTGTTGGACCAAATGCGGGGCACTCCGTTGAATTTAACGGTGAAAAATATGGTTTAAGATTAACCCCGTCAGGATTTGTACATACCCAAGCAAAACTCATGATAGGAGCTGGAGTGCTGGTAAACCCTGATGTATTATTCAGTGAATTTGAAAACTTGAAAAAGTATAATATAAAAGAGAGAATGTGCATAGATCAGAGGTGTGCAATCATTACCGAAGACCACATGAACCGGGACAAATCATCAGAGTATCTCTCAAAAAAGATAGGCAGTACCGGTTCAGGTTGTGGGCCTGCAAATTCAGATCGTGTAATGAGAACAATCAGTCTGGCAAAAGACACTCCTGAACTTGAAGAATACCTTACTGATGTGTCCCTTGAAGTAAATGAAGCCATAGACAATGGTGAAGAAGTGTTCATCGAAGGATCACAGGGTTTCGCTCTATCCCTTTACTATGGAACCTATCCATACGTAACAAGTAAAGACACAACTGCATCAACATTTGCTGCTGATGTGGGCGTCGGACCAACTAAAGTAGATGAAGTCATCAACGTATTCAAAGCATATATTTCCCGTGTCGGTGAAGGGCCGTTCCCGACTGAAATGACACAGAAGGAAGCGGAAAGCAAAGGTCTTGAGGAATACGGTGTTGTAACCGGGAGACGCAGAAGAATCGGATATTTTGACATGGAACTTGCAAAGGAATCCTGCAGAATAAACGGAGCAACCCAGATTGCACTGACATGTGTTGACAGACTCTTTGACTGCGCCCGTGTTCAGGACTATGATTTACTGTCCGCTGAAACCAAGGCTTTCATTGAAGACATACAGACACAAACAGGTGTTCCGGTAACAATCATCTCTACCGGACCGGATTTAAAAGACACTATTGATTTAAGAAAAGAATTATTATAATTTCTTTTCACAAACCTTTTTTTTTTTAAGATAGGTGGATAATTGATCTTTATTGTGGATGATATTGATTCACAGTTATCTAAGTTCATGTTTACAATGAAATTAAAATGCAGACATTAGAAATGATAGATTACAAAATTAAAAATTTATATTGTTCTTGAACTTAAAATAAATTGTTTTTTGGTGTTTTTAGTTTCGATTTTGTAGAAAATATTTAATTGACTATGTGTAAAACAGGAAGCTATAAAACACATATTAATACTCAATTTTCATTTAAACTGTCAATTTATCAAAATGGTAAATTTTTGGATTGAACCAACTATTCTTTCTATTTGACATCATAGCTTGTTAGAACATTAACAAATTAACAGCCAACAATATGTAGTAACTTGCTGTGAAAATGTAAGATAATGCAAGCACTATATTCTCAACAGGCATTTTAATTCCTCTAATTTTAGTAGGAGTGTTTTCAATATTAATGTGCATATTTCGAATCATAAAAACACCATAGTATTTGAAATTTATATTAGTGTTTTAGAATTATTTATTTGAGATAATAATCATTTATACTTTTCTATTTTTAAAAATCAATATTATAATCATTATATAATATTGTTTTCAGATTAGAATATTGCTTTAATTAAGTAATGGGTGCTGGAAACTTTTAAATATGGTGAAGTTTATAATAATTAATGTACATCAAAATGATGTTCAATGGCATTAATATAGTGTGCCCCATTGTATTTGATATGAATGAGGATGTGTCAAAATCTGTTTTTTTTTCCAACGGATTTGTCCTTATTCAAAGATATTTAATTTCTAGTTTTTAAAATCGATTTCCTTTAATCATATTAGCCCAGTTTGAGTTCAAATGCTTATTTTGCACTATATGATTGAAAAGGTGAGGTGTACTATTACCAAGCAGTTGGATGAATCATATTTCACTTTTGATGAGGGTATTGACAGTAAGGAATACTCCATGGAATTTTTGAACGGCACTGATGGTAGTGACATATATCATCTGTTCAACAACCATAAGGACTTAAAAACTGACATGGACCTATATGTGTATTTTAATTCGAATGAAGAATTGGTCGGACTGAAAATGCCTGTAAAATATGTCAATAGGGAGTTATAATCAGGCCGTTAACTGATATTTAATGGGGCAGGCGATATTACTTCATTATTTGCTATTTTTTTTATTGGTGGCTGTGGTGTTTTCAGTTCAAAAATTGTTTGGTTTTGTAAAATTGCTTCAACTTTATAAAATTGTCTTCAGTTTGTAAAATTGCTTTCATCATGTAATTAAACATAAAATAAAGTTATTATAATTCCTAAAAATAATATTTAAATAATATTAACTTAATATATTAGAATTAAATGATTTTAGGAGGTTTTTAAAAAATGTCAGAATTTCAAGAAGGCATGATTTTTAAAAATGTTAATCAAGAGGATACTAAGATATTTTTAGATATATTGGGTATCAAATCGAAAAATGCTAAAATATTGACACAGGAGTTGCGACAATTAGATCCAACAACATTCGTGCCAGATATAATCTTGGAATTGGATGATGAAATACCTATAATTGAACTTCAATCAACAAAGGTTCAAAAACATCATCACAAAAGATTCCATGTTTGCGTTGCTTTAGCGGATTTAAAATTTGATGAATTTGGTAAAAAAAATCACTTTATCTGTTTTTTCCAATAATTGAAAAATCAGGACAGGTTGAAGATTATGTTGAATATGTAACAAATATATTATTGGGACTTAAAGGATTGGATGGATCAGTCAAATCTTTAACATTCGGTATTGAATGGTTGATTGTGGAGAAATTTGTAAGTGATGAACAAACCAGAAATATATTATGTGATTCGCTAGGTGATAGGATGAGTTTAATTCATGAATATGCTCGAAATAAAGAGGTAAAAGCAGAAAATAATCTGATTAGAAATTTACTTCGTGCAGGTTATTCTCCTCAAAAAATAGCTAAAGATACTAAAATGCCGTTATCTAGAGTTCGTGCTATTGAAAGAACTTTAAAATCAGAATAGTTTTCATAATACTCTTGAATGGATTTATATAGTAATTATTTCTAATAGTGGACGTGTTGTGATTATTGTCAAGAAATTTTATGTGTTCAGTGTATGTGTTAATTAAACATTGGAGATTGATTGACAATCTCCATCATATTTTTTTTTTAACCCAAACCAAGAAAAATTGTTATGAATACAAGCATGTCGGTTAGAAGGTGTGAGATATAGGGAACCAGAAGATTTTTTGTTTTGATATATCCGTACATTTCAAATATTGAACCAAGACCCTGAATTAAAAGTACTGTAAGGACTTCTCCACTGTAATGAAGGAGTCCGAAAATAATCAAGACGATTATCACTGCAACTGCAAGAGACATGTTCCGGTTTTGAGTGAACCTGTAGCAGACCCTCATAAGAAACATTAAGGGTATGAATTTCATCAGTTCTTCACCCATCATTGAAAAAACAAGAGCCACAATAGACTCCACTGTAACGGTAGTTGAGTAGGGAGCAGTTGAAGTTATTCCAATGCACTGCAGACCATAATCTGCAATGAGGGCATATATAATGTATCCGACAAACATCAATACGGCAAGTATAATTTCACTTTTGGTCGGCTTTTTGAAAATCAGCGAATAATCCCAGTCCGACAGATACAGTAGTGGAATTAAAATCACACCGACAAACACTATTCCTCCCAGAAGTTCAGAAAATAAACTGATTATACCACTTAGGAAGTATCCTATAATGACAGACAGTATTAAAATCAGCCAACCTCCCTTTGAGATGCGGGGATTGTTGTTGTAATACGGAAAATCTCTTGTTTCATCAAACGTTAAAAATTTCATGTATGATAATTATATGTTTTTGAATATATTAACTTAATCATCCTATCTTTTTCTTTAAACTCAAAAATCTGGATGATGATTGCTTTAAAAGGCAATGAATGACAGGAAACCTTTATATAATGTGGGGATGTTCATAATTGCATTAAAATAATGTCCGGAGGCATTAATATAATTATATCAAAGGTTGTTGTATTTGAATGGGGACATGTCAAAATAATCTGTTTTTACGGTTTTATCCTTATTCGGGGAATGGCAGTAATTTTTTTGTTTCGATTCTGTTAATCTGTGCTTTTTATTTTCTAATTGGGACAATATAGTGTCTTGGTTTCTATTTTTAAATTGTTTTCTTAATTTTGTTGATTG
>CACYBU010000032.1 GCA_902772665.1 uncultured Methanobrevibacter sp.
ACTTATATTTAAATGCAACTACTTTATATATAAATGTTAAGAATTATTGCCAAAAAATAAAAAAAATAATAATTCTATTCCTTAGGCATTGCAATAATTTCATGGAATTTCAAATCAAATAAATCCTTGGAGTTAACAGGAGTCAGGATAACAGCACTATCAACACCATGGCCTCTGCCACCGATTGCAATAATCTTTTCACCGACAGGAATCAGTCCCGCATCTGCAGCCATGACTGAAATTTCCGCTGAAACTTTAATACCATGTGAAAACATTCTTAAAGTGCCAGCCACAACATCCAAAGGAGAATATCCTCCATATTTATTGGTTACACCCCTTGCAGCTCCGCTAAATGCATGTATCCCAAAATAGGTTTTAATTCCATACTTCTCCAATTTTTCAATCATTTCCCCAGAGATATCTGATTCATTTTCTGCACCAAATCCCATATGGTGAGTGACATTGATTATTTCAACATCAAATTCTTCCAAAGCACCATATAACTTTAATGCTGATTCACCAGTTGCTGAAGCTATCAATATTCTTTTTATATCATTATTAGATTCCAACTTATCACTGACAGCCTTGATTAAATTATCAGTGTAATCGTTTCCCTGTTTTTCAAAATATGTAATAAATTTTCTTTCCATAATTATCATCAATCCGCAAATAGTTAATTATTTAAAACAACACTTATATTAATATATATTAATTATTACTGTATTAAAGATTTTTATGACAACCTCAGAACCTGACAATATAAAGCATACGAAAAACGGTGATTACATTGTAATTCCAATTGAAACCGGATATATTAAACCAAATGACAATTTGGATTGCATAATAAATCCTGCAAAGGAACTGATGAAGGATAATGATTATCTAGTTATTGCTGAAACTCCAATTTCTGTTTCACAGAACAGATTGGTTGATGAAGCACAGTACTCTCCGTCTTTAACTGCAAAATTTCTAACAACAGTTTGGAGCAAGTATTTGTGGGGATATGTGTTGGGTCCAGTTTTAGGGATTAAAAAGAGAACGATTAAAAACTTAAGAAAATTACCCAAACAAACTGAAGCACATAAGGAGGTTGTTCTTCAGCTATATGGTTTAAAGCATGCGCTTAAACCCGCATCCGAAGCAGGAATTGATTTAAGCAATGCTCCGGGAACTTTTGTTTCACTACTTCCCGAAAATCCCCAAAAGGTAGCGGAAGAAATTAAAGCAGAAGTTGGAAAAGAGATCTGCGTCATGATTATTGATACTGATGCAACCTATATGAAAAATGGCAAGTATTTTACCGGCCTTCCCATTGCCATAGATGGTATTGATGCCAACAAAGGATTTTTCGGATATCTTAAAGGACAGCTATGCGAAAATATGGGATCCACGCCTCTGGGATGCAGTGAAAAAATAGATGTTGAAACAGCGTTAAAAATAGCCAATATTGCCGAAGACTATCAGAACTCCTTATTTACAGAAATGAAAACAATTCACAGTGTCAAAGAAGTACTAGGTTCTGAAATTGATGAAGTTACCATTGAAGACCTTGATTCCATCACCCATACTCCGGCAGTAATCATTAGAAAAATAATCTGAAATACTAAATATATTGAGTTTGAACTCCTATGGTAGAAAAAGAAACTTAAAAGCTGGTATTTAATTAATCAACATCAATATTTTAATATCTCCTTAAATTTATCAATTTGAACACATTGTGAGCATATGACATTTTCCTATGCTATTAAGAATATCAAACTGCAAATATTATGAATAAAAATACAAGTGTAAAATTTAAAATTCCAATTACAAACAACTGTTTTTAATAATTTATATCGTTAATTATAGTATTTAATCTTTTAGGTATTTATTCCTGGCTAAATATTTAAACGTACATATTGAACATTATCTGAAGTAATTTGTAGTATAATATGGAATATTCATCACATATAATGATCCCAGCTACGTTTAAAATTGAAACTTTAAATTTAAAAATTTTAAGTGATAAATTCTTTAAATAAATTAAATCTATATTAAATTAATTTTTAAAACAAAATAAATAGAAGAAATATTAACTAATTTAAATTAAATATTTGATTTAAATAATGTATCGAAAATACATGCAGAAAAGAAGGAGAATTACAATAGCATTTGTAGCCAATAGCAATGAAAAAAAGTTAAAGTTGATTATTTAATAATCAACTTCAATATTATGTTCTTCCAATATACCTTTCAATTTTATAAGCTCTTTCTTATTTTTTAAGGATTCCTCCTTAACCTGAGACAATTCCATATCCATCAATGAAATCTTCTCATCCTTATGAGATGATTCCTCCTTAACCTGAGACAAT
>CACYBU010000033.1 GCA_902772665.1 uncultured Methanobrevibacter sp.
ACAATATTATAAGTATCAATTATGTAGTCAATTGCTAGTGTTAATTGATATCTGTCGGTTTTATCTTCAACTATTCTTTGCATGATAATTAATCCAGTTTTAACATCGGTTACTGTTTGCAATAAGTATGCAAACTTAATTGTATCATCTTTCATATGCATTTTACGTGCTTCCGGATCAGTTAAATTGACACGGTTATGTCCATCATAATTTTCTTTTAACACTTCAATTCTATCTAAAATCTCGTCACGTGCTTTATTGGATGTTAATGCTATTTGTAATAATTGTCTGCCATGTTCATTTAGATTATGGTAGATTTCATCAATTAAATCAATCATGTCTTCAGGCAATTCATCCATAAAAAAGAATCTTTTAATCTTATTCCAAACAGTTCGTTTAGTTTTATCCAATGAATAATCATATATTAAATCTTCTAAATATATGATTTGACCTATTGATAAACTTCTAAATTCATTAACATATGCCTTAATTGGAGTACTATCTATAGAAACTGTTTTAAAATCAACTAAACCAAAATTAAAACCAAAATGCACAGTGAATTTAAAAAACTGGTCAATCAAATAACCATAATTATTTTTAAATTGGTTGATTTTAGATTTTCTAGGCAATTTTTCATTTGTAATGTATCTACAGGCTTTGCTTTTATCATCAAGAAAGGCTTCAATATCACGACATGGTCTATGACCTCTAAAAGTAGCAAAAACATATAATCCTAACATTTCAGATTTTGTATATCTGAATTTTGGACCAGGTACACCTTTGTCCTTTACCTTTAAATAAACTGGCATTTTCTTTTTCAAACAACTTAATCAAATACACAATCAATCTAACCATATGATAATCATCCAAATCATCAACAGGACTCTTACAAATCAAAGGGGGTTTGAATACTATAATATTCCTTACTAACAGCTAACATAGAAACCAAAACCAAAACACTCCTATTATAAGTATCGTAAAATAAAAGAAAGAATAAAATATATATTATATTCCAAACAAAGATAAACAACAGTGATTGGAGAGTATTTTTTCTTTTATACACTATAATGTTTCTCCAATCACCTATTTAAAGCTTTTCACACTGTTAAAATTTGATGAATCCGTGCAATCTAGTCCCAATAACAAAACAATGTACTATATGAATGATGACAATATAAAGAATTCAATAATGGAGCCAATATTTAAATTATACTAATTTGATTGGAACATTATTTGATGGCATCTATGTTGAATTAAACTGGTGGTATTGAAAAAAGTAAGACTAAACTTTTTAGGATCTCAAGAACAATTTCAAGTGAAAAATGGGGGTTTTCAAATTTTGGCAAATAGTGGACAGCACCATTATATTGAATATAAATGTAGACATTGTGGACATGTTGAAAGGTCATACGGAGGTCGTTCAGACTGGTGCCCTTCTTGTGGAAAACCATATTTTCATACAGAATTTATGAACAGAAGTTCTAAAGAAATAGAACGCGACGGTAAACTTGCAATATCCTGTATAATTGGAGTAGTAATTGTTTTTATTCTGATAATCGTTGGAATATATTTTTTAATAACTTGGATTTTCTAAAAAATTATAATCGAATAATGTTCTGAACCTCCATAAAATCCCTATCTTAAATTAACCTATAATATTCCAACAGATTTTAGACGATTTAATTAAAATTATAGTCAAATTGGTTAGAAATATCATGTTTTATATAAATTAGATTTATTTCAGAATTTATTTTTATGGATTTTAAAACATTTATACCAAAATATAAGAGTGTTCTTTTAACAAAAAAAAATATGCAACGTATATGCTAAGGGAGTATAATTAGGAAAAAATGTCTTATATTTTTAATTAGAATATATTATTGGAGAATAATAATGCCATTATTTAAATTAAAGAAAGTATGGGACTATTGCAGTTACAACAAGAGATTATTTATATAATATTAATTATAATATTCCTTTTAAATTTAATTCCAGATGAATATTTCGAAATTGATTTTACACCATTGGGGCTAGTTGCACTTGTCCTGTTTATAATTTTATCCAGTTACGGGATGTGCATTACCCGAGACAGGATAAACCACGGATATCACCTGCCTAATATTGTGCTGAAAGATATTATTTATCTTGGAAGTAAAACAACAATTGTTTATGGAGTGTATTACTATATCCAATCCACAATTTTAGATTTATTTAGTTTTTCACTGAATTTTCCGGAATTTGACTTGGAGGAACTGCTCTTAAACATTCCCGAAACTTATACCTAGATAATCTCACAGGATTTGCATATTGTCTTAATTTTTTTTATTGCAGGAGAAATACTATTTTATATAACCACATTTATTATAGAAATCGGACTTGCCAAACTGGCAGATACCAGAAGTCTGCTTTCGGCATTTAATCTAAAATCAATCTATGAAAGCATCAGCACATATGGCTGGAGAAACTATGTATTGGAATATACTTCCATTTGCTTGCGATTGTGATTTTATCCTATCTTGGATCAATAGAAATTTCATATTTCTGGGTTGATCATTTTATTGATACATTTTTCGGATTTTTAATATTTGCAACTCAATATCTTGGTATTGGAGCAGTATATTCCAGAATAAAGGATATAGAGCAGAACAGATAATTCCCTTATTTTGCAGAAATCACCATTACATTTCCCTCATAGACACAACCCTGATACTTGCCATTTCCAGCGAATGTGAAGTTGCCGTAGTAATTCTCATTTCCCTCATCAGGCAGATACTCGGCATTAGAAATCGTGAACTCACCGTTTTCATCTGTTTGCACATCAACCAGTGTTCCCAGTTCATGACCCGGTTTGTGGAAGGTTATTGTCTGATTTGGAACTCCCTGACTGTATGCATCCATCAGCATTCCGGAAAATGAACCGTTTTCCTTAACCTGAGTTTCATTGATAATCATGAATGTTGCTACGTCATTGTTAAACTGAAACCAGAATACACCCATACAGATTATAAAAGCGATTAATAAGATTATTAAATAATAGCTTTGTTTTTCCATTATTTTCACCTATTAATATATTGGATGAATTCTAAAATAAAGTTTACTTTAATTTATCCCCTAACCTTTTCACTTTCAAGTTCCACAATAACACCACAATCAACCCATTTACTTGATTTAATACTAGTTTCAAGGATTTCATAAGCAGGTTCAAGTGTATTTCTATTGTTCCATATATTGGATTTGCCTATTTGTCTTAATGGTCAATTAATGGATTTTTTAAGGAGATTTCTGTTATATTTGATTATTGTGAAATACTGTCCAACCCGATAACCAATATGAAATTGCGAATTTCCTCATATTTGTGGGTGAAATCAGCATCGAATACATCTTCAATTTCATGGAGGAGATGATTGAATTCCATCTAAGCACTTAAAATAGCTTTTCTAACTTTATCAATTGCAATTTCTTTTTTTGCAGGAAAAGCAGCAATTTTGATTCTTAAATGTATTGCATCACCTTTATCAAGAACAGTTAATTTTTCATCAAGAGCGTCATTTTTATCAAATCTTAAAAACCAGTTTCCTTTTTCATCCATTTTACGCTCTAAATCATCAT